>JAHWLA010000004.1 GCA_019347595.1 Actinomycetota bacterium | reverse complement strand
GCAGGTCGATGATGTAGATGCCGTTGCGCTCACCGAAGATGAACCGCTTCATCTTGGGGTTCCAGCGCCGGGTCTGGTGGCCGAAGTGGACGCCGGCCTCCAGCAGTTGCTTCATCGTGACGACAGCCATCGTCGTGTCTCCCATCGGTTGTGAGACCCGGCTGCCGCGCCGCTCGCGGTGAGCGACGACCGTGGGTGCAGCCGGGTGCAAGGTCGGTGAACGGTTGATGCCGGCGGCGCGAGCCACCAAGGGCGAGCGAGCCGACGGACCAGTGTATCCGCGGGCTGTCGCCGCGCCCCAAGCGCGGCGGGTCAGGCTCCTCGATGCCGTGGCGTGACGTCGCCGTCGTCGGGGACCAGCCGGGCCCGGCCCCACCCCCGGGCGGGGGCGAGCAGCGCCAGCGGGTCGAGGTAGGCGGCGCCCGCCCGTGCGCTCCAGTGCAACGACGCCCCGGCGCGACCCACCTCGTCGCCCGCCGCCACCCGCCGCCCGCGGGCGACCGATGCGGACTCCAGGAAGGCGTACGTCGTCCGGATCCCGTCGGGGTGGCGGACGGTGACGTGCACCGACCCCGCCACGCGGCCGGCGAACACGACCACCCCGGCCGCCGCGGCCCGCACGGCGATGCCCGGCGTGGTGGCGTAGTCGACACCGCGGTTGCCTGCGCCGTAGCGCGTGGCAGGTGCGCGGAAGGGGTCGACGACCTCGGCATCGACGGGCGCCATGTAGGTGACATCGGCCTGCCGGGTGCGGGCCGGGGCGACGGTGGTCGCCAGGGCGGCCGCCAACAGGCAGACCGCAGCGGAACAGACGGCGAGCGAGGACATCTGCCTCCCCTCGGGCATGGCGTGCGGGGGACGAGGGGGAAGTGGTGGGCCGGCGTGCGGCGGGCGGTCAGGCGGGCTCGCGCTCGGGCTCTGCCATCTTCGAGCGGAGCTGGAGCACGGCCTTGGTGTGGATCTGGCAGACGCGGCTCTCGGTCACGCCGAGCACTTCGCCGATCTCGGCCAAGGTGAGGCCCTCGTAGTAATAGAGGGTGAGGACGATCTTCTCGCGGTCGCCCAAGCGGTTGATGGCCGAGGCGAGGATTTGCTTCATCTCCTCGACCTCGAAGGCCGCCACCGGCCCCTCGCCCTTGTCGGGGATGGTGTCGCCCAACGTGGTCGATTCGCCCCGGTCGCCGCCGACCGAGAGCATCTCGTCGAGGGCAATTAGGCCGACAAAGGAGATCTGGTTGAAGACGTTGTGGAGGTCCTGCTCGCTGATGCCCATCTCGGTGGCGACCTCGGCGTCGGTCGGCGTGCGCAGCAAGCCTGCTTCGAGCTTGGCGTAGGCCTTCTCCACCGCCCGGGCCTTGGCTCGGACGGAACGGGGCACCCAGTCGATGGAGCGCAGCTCGTCGATGATGGCGCCCTTGATGCGGGCGATGGCATACGTCTCGAACTTGATGGCACGCGCCGGGTCGAACTTGTCGATGGCGTCGATCAGCCCGAAGATGCCGTAGCTGACGAGGTCGGCCTGCTCGATATTCTGGGGCAATCCGACCGATACGCGGCCCGCTACGTACTTGACCAGCGGCGAGTAGTGGACGATCAAGCGGTCTCTCGCCTCGCGCGAGCCGCTGGCCTTGTAGTCGGCCCACAGCTGATCGATCGCCCTGAGGTCCTCTTCGTCCACGCCTATCCTCGGCCCGGCAATAGGGGCACCCGCTTGCACCGAGTGTAGACAACTACTCGCCCATTCCAACGCGTTCCCACCACCCGGCGTCACCGGCCACCCACGAATCGTGCTCGAGACGGGCCAACGCGGCCGAGACGGGGCCCAGCCCGAGACCCGTGCGGGCCACGATCTGCTCGAAGCTGGTGGGCTCCCAGTCGACGGCGTCGAGCACGGCCCCGTCGGTGCCGTCGGGCACGGCGCGCAGCCGCCGTCGCGGCGGCAGCGGCCGGGCCAGACCGAGCGCGGTCAGCACGTCGGCGGCGTCACGGGCAGGCCCGTGGCCGTCGTGGAGAAGGCGGTTGGTGCCCTCGCTGGCCGGGCTGCGCACGGGACCGGGCACGGCGAGCACGGTCCGTCCGCGCGCATCGGCCGCCTCCACCGTGTGCATCGACCCGCCCGCGGCATGCGACTCGACGACTACAAGCACGTCGACAAGGGCAGCGATGATGCGATTGCGGGCCGGGAAGTGCCACCGCTCGGGGCGGACGCCCAACGGCCACTCCGACAGGAGGCAGCCGATCTCGGCTACTCGTTCCCACAGCCGCGCGTGGCGGCGGGGGTAGACGACGTCGAGGCCGCTCCCGACGACTGCGACCGGCGGCCGCCCACCGGCGTCGGCGGCCTCCAGGGCGCCCGCGTGGGCGGCGCCGTCAATGCCGAGCGCCAGACCGGAGACGACCGCAACGCCGGCACAAGCCAGGTCGACGCCGAACGTACGGGCCGTCTGACGACCGGCGTGGGTGCACCGTCTGGTGCCCACCACCCCGACAAGCGGACGACGAACAGCATCGAGGTCGCCCACGCTGAACAGGACGGCGGGCGCCTCCGCGTCGTCCGCCAACGCCGTCGGGTACTCCGGCGAGCCCAGGACGTGCACGCCGACACCGGCCGCCGTATGGGCCTCGGCAACCGCCTCGACCTCGACCCCCGCGGCCACCTTCTGCCACTCGGCGCCCTCCTCACCCTCGCGCACCGCGGCCCACGCCTGCGCCGGCGACCGGTCGGCGAGCAAGTCACGCAGGCGAAACGGCGCCATGCCCGGCAACCCCGCCAGCGCCGCCGCACAGCCGTCGCCGCTCACGACGCCAGCCCGAGATCGGCGTGGTCGACACGCAGCGCCATGGCCGCGCACACGTGCTCCTCGTCGAGGGTCTCGCACCCGTCGAGGTCGGCCAGCGTGCGGGCCACCCGGCGTACCCGATGCAGCCCGCGGGCCGTGAGCGCCCCCGACCGCAGCCGGCGGTCGAGCACGTCCCACGCGGGCTTCGTCACGGGCGCCACCTCGTCGAGCCGCTCGGCGGGGATGGCGGCGTTCACCCGCACGCCGCGAGCCGCCGCCATGACGCGTACCGATGCGACCCGCGCCGCCACGTCGGCGGACGACTCGGCGGGGGCGGCGCCGAGGAGTTCCTCGGGATCGGCCCACGTGACGGCGACGCGCAGGTCGAATCGGTCGAGCAACGGCCCGGACACACGCCGCGCGTAACGAGCGCGTTCGGTCTCGCTGCACCGGCACGCACCAGGAGGCCCGGCGCGTCCGCACGGACACGGGTTCATGGCGGCGACAAGCAGGAACCGCGCCGGGAAGGTGACCGTCGCCCGGGCCCGCGACACCCGGACGACGCCTTCCTCGAGCGGCTGGCGAAGCATGTCGAGGACGCCCGCGTGGAACTCGCCCAGCTCGTCGAGGAAGAGCACGCCGTTGGTGGCGCACGACCTCTCGCCGGGCCGCATGACGGCCGTCCCGCCGCCGACGAGCGAAACGGCCGAGGCGCTGTGGTGCGGCGCCCGGAACGGCGGGCGCTCGACCATTCCGCGGGGCGGTAGCGGCACGCCGGCTGCCGAGTGCACGCGCGTCGTCTCCAGCGCCTGCTCGCGCGTCAGCGGCGGCAGGATGCCGGGCAGGCGCTGGGCCAGCAGCGTCTTGCCCGCGCCCGGCGGCCCGGTCATGAGCAGGTGGTGGCCGCCGGCCGCCGCCACCTCGAGCGCCCATCGGCCCACGCGCTGGCCTCGCACCTCGGCCAGGTCGGGCGGCGGGTCGGACGGTGGGTCGGGGTCGTCCTCGGCTGTCGACGCGTCGGGCCACGGCCCGTCGCCGCGCAAGGCGTCGACAACCACCGACAGGGTGGCGACGGCGCGCACGTCGTGGCGGCCGACGAGCGCCGCCTCCCGGCGACAGGACTCGGGGACGACGACGATGGGGACGTCGACCGCGTCGACGAGCGGCAGGATGCCGGGCACCGGGCGCACCGACCCGTCCAGGCCGAGCTCGCCGATGCAGGCGATTCCCGTCAACGCCTCGATGGGCAACTCCCCCGCCGCCGCCAGCAGCGCGATGGCAATGGGGAGATCGAGCCCGGCGCCGGTCTTGCGCATCCCCGAGGGCGCCAGGTTCACGGTGACCCGCCGCAGCGGCCACGGCAGGTTGCTCGAGAGCAGCGCGGCGCGCACGCGATCGCGGGACTCGCGGCAGGCGGCGTCAGGCAACCCGACCACGTGGAAGCCGGGCAGGCCGGTGGAGACGTGGGCTTCGACGGCGACCGGGTAGCCCTCGACGCCGAGCAGGGTGGCAGACGGAATGGTGGCGATCACGGCATGCTCCAAGAGGGTTTCTTGCTGGAGCAGGGCCTGGACGCCGGCCGCAGGAACGGATCGCCGAAGCGACGTCGATCACCTTAGCGAGGGGGTGTGACAATGACACCGCTCAATTCGCGGATCGCTTCACTGTCACACCCCCCGTGCAGAATGGGCGACATGCGACGGACGTGGGTCACGGCGGCAGCCATCACGGTTGCGGTGCTGGTCGTAGGGGTGGGCGCCTTCGTCGTCGTGCGCGCTCGTTCCTCGAACGGCCCCGAGGACGCCGTTCGCGCCTACCTCGACCGATGGGCTCGCGGCGAGTGGGTGGAGATGCGGGCGCTGGTGGCCGACCCGCCCGCCGAGTTCGCGGACACGCACGAGGCGATGACGCGAGACCTCCAGGTGGCGACGCGGAGGTTCCGCCGCGGCACGGTGCGCCGGGAAGGCGACGCGGCCACGGCTGCATTCACGGCCGAGCTCCGCCTTCGCGGGCTCGGGACGTGGGAGTACGAGGGCTCCTTCGATCTCGTCCGTCGCGACGGCGACTGGCTGGTGCGCTGGGCCCGCGCCACGCTCCACCCGCAACTGGGGGCAGGCATGCATTTCTCGCGCACCAGGCAGTGGCCCGAACGGGCGCCGATCCTCGCCGCCGACAGCAGCCCGATCACCGCCGTGGGACAGGTGGTGTCGGTGGGCATCGAGCCCCGCCGCGTCCGTGACCGGTCCCACGTGACGGCCGCGCTCCAGCAACACGTAGGCGTGGACCCCGCTCGGGTGCACGCTCTCCTCGACCGACCGGGCCTGCGGCCCGACGTATTCGTGCCCGTGATCGATCTCCGAGAAGAGCGCTATGCCGCCGTGCGGGGCGACCTCCAACCGGTGCCCGGGCTGGTCTTCCGACGAAAAACGGCCCGGCTCACGCCGTCGGCGGCGTTCGCCCGCCACACCGTGGGGCGGGTCGGCGAGATCACGGCCGAACGCCTGAAGGAGCTGGGCGAGCCGTACGTGGTGGGCGACGAGGTGGGCCTCAGCGGGCTGGAAGCCACTCGTGAGCGGGAACTGGCCGGACAGCCGTCGGGCGAGGTGCGCATCGAGGCCGACGGCAGCAACGAGCTGGTGGCCACGCTGACGCAGTTCGACGGCGTGCCGGGCACGCCGGTGACGACGACGCTCGAGCGCGCCGTGCAGACGGCGGCCGACGCGGCCCTCGACGGCGTCACCCTGCCCGCCGCCCTCGTTGCCGTGGACGTGGGAACGGGCGAGGTGCGGGCGGTCGCCAGCAGACCCCTGGACCACGCCTTCAACCGGGCGCTCGCGGGCCGCTACCCGCCGGGTTCGACGTTCAAGATCGTCACGACGGCCGCCCTCCTGGCCAACGGAATGACGCCCGCCACGCCGGTGTCCTGCCCGCCGCAGGTGACCGTCGGCGGCAAGCCCTTCCGCAACTTCGAAGGTGAGTCGGCGGGGGATATCGCGTTCCGCACCGCCTTCGCCCACTCCTGCAACACCGTTTTCGTCCAAGTGGCCGCCCGTCTGCCCGACGGTGCGCTGGCGGACGCGGCACGCCGGTTCGGCTTCGAGGCCGAGCTGGATTTGCCGCTCCCCGTGGCGGGCGGCGCCTTTCCCGACCCTCGTGACGACGCCGAACGGGCCGCAGCCGCCATCGGTCAGGGGCGCGTGACGGCGAGTCCGTTGCTCATGGCAAGCGTCGCCGCAGCCGCAGCCGGAGGGCGATGGCGAGCGCCGTCGCTGCTCGCGGGGGACGCGGAGCCGGCCACCACGGAGACGCTCGCCCCTCCGATCGTCGACGCGCTGCGCGCGCTCATGCGCGAGGTGGTCACCGCGGGCACGGCAACGGCGGCTGCGGTCGCCGGGCGTGAGGTGGCGGGCAAGACGGGAACGGCGGAATTCGGCACGGACGTGCCCCCGAAGACGCATGCCTGGTTCGCGGGCTTCTCGGGCACCATCGCCTTCGCCGTGCTCGTCGAGGGCGGCGGCGTCGGCGGCAGGGAGGCGGCGCCCATCGCCGCCCGTTTCGTCAGCGCGCTCCCACGCTGACCTCGATCGTCACCGGCCTGTGAAGGTCGGCGGCCGCTTCTCGATGAAGGCTCGCATCGCCTCGCCGGCGTCCTGCGTGCCGAAGTTGACGCTCTGGGCGTAACCCTCCACCTCGAGGGCGTGCTCGATGGAAGGAGCGATCGAGTTGTTGAGCACGGCTTTGGTCATCGACAGGGCGAGTGGCGGGCCGGCAGCCAGGCGCGTCGCCCAGGCTTCGACGAAGTCGTCGAGCTCGTCGGCAGGGACCACCCGGTTGACGAGCCCGAAGGCGGCGACGTCGGCGGCCGAGAGGATGTCGGCGAAGAAGGCGAGCTCCTTGGCCCGATGGAGCCCGATAAGCCGCGGCAAGAGCCACGAGCCGCCGAAGTCCACGGACAGGCCGCGCTGGGAGAAGATCTCGGAGAAGCGGGCGTCCTCGGACGCCACGATCAGATCGCAGCCGAACGCCATGTTGCAGCCCGCGCCCGCGGCCACGCCGCCGACCTTGGCAATCGTGGGCTGGGGCAGGCGGTGGAGGGCGACGGCGACCGAGTGGATCAGGCGCATCCGGGGCAGGTGGTGCAGCTCCACCGTCGCCGGGTCCCCCAGGTCGGCCCCCGAGCAGAAGGAGCCGCCCGCACCGGTGAGGACGACCACCCGGTCGTCGCGGCGGTCGGCGATCTCCCGGAACGTGGCCTGGAGTTCACGCCACATGGTCATGTCGGCTGCGTTCTTCTTGTCCGGCCGGTTCATGGTGACGGTGACGATGCCTCCGGACCGCTCCACGATCAGGGTGTCCATGCGCGCCGACGATACTGAGTGCCATGGGATTCAACCCCTATCGCCCGCAGAAGCGACGCACGTCCGACTATGTGCTGGTGGCGTCGGCCTTGGCCGTGGTGGCCGTGCTCCTCCTGTGGGCGCTCCTCCCGCGGTGAGCGAGGAGCCGGCCGAGGTTCGTCGCATCCAGCCCTACGAGGCCCGCAAGGCGTACCTCTGCCCGGGGTGCAACCAGGAGATACCGGCCGGCGTCGGGCACCTGGTGGTCGTGCCCCGCCAAGCGCCGGACCTGCGGCGCCACTGGCACCACGCCTGCTGGGAGCACCGTCACCGGCGGCGGCCGGGCCGCTGACGGCGGGGGTCAGGGCCGGGCGGTCAGAACGCACCCTCGATGACGTCGATCTCGTCGTCGAGGACGGCGGCCACATCGAAGCGGATCTCGCGAGGGCGGACCGGGGCGTCCTCCTCCAGCCACCGGGCGGCCAGGCGGCGCAGGCGGTCCTGCTTGGCACGGGTGACGGCCTCGGCCGGCGTCCCGAACGCATCGGTCGTGCGCGTCTTCACCTCGCAGAACACGAACGCGCGTCCCTGCCGGACGACCAGGTCGAGCTCGCCCTCGCGACACGTCCAGTTCCGGGCCAACACCTCGTAGCCCCGCGCCTCGTACCACGAGGCGACGGCCGCTTCGCCGCGGGCGCCGAGCGCCCGGCGCACGTCGGTCACTAGAGCTCCTTTTCGGGCAGCTCTTCGACGTTGACGTCCTTGAACGTGACGACGCGGACGGACGAGACGAAGCGGGCGGGCCGGTACATGTCCCACACCCACGCGTCACCGAGCTCGATCTCGAAGTAGGTGCGCCCGTCCTTGTTGCGCGCCTCCATGTTCACCTCGTTGGCCAGATAGAACCGCCGCTCCGTCTCCACGACGTAGCGGAACATGGGAAGGACCGCTCGGTACTCCTGGTACAACTGGAGCTCGATCTCGGTTTCGTACCGTTCGAGGTCCTCGGCGCTCATGCGCCCATGGTAGGGCTACAGGAACGAGGCATCGGCCAGGGGCCAGACCCTCACGATGGCGCGTCCGACCACCGTGTCCTGGTCGATGGCGCCGAAGACCCGGCTGTCCTGCGAGTTGCCGCGGTTGTCGCCCATGACCCACAGCTCGCCGTCTTCGACGGTCACAGGTCCGAAGGCGCCCGTCCGGACGGTGGCGTCGAGGTAGGGCTCCCGCAGCTCGCGTCCGTCGATGAAGATCTTGCCGTCCCTGCCCTCGACGCTCTCGCCCGGCAGGGCGATCACGCGCTTGATGAACTCGTCGGTGGACGGCGGCACGATGCCCACCCGCTCCAGCACCCAGTTCACCGCCTTGGCCACGGCGTTGCCGTGGTCCGGCTCGGGCACGAAGTCGCGAATCGGCTCGTCGAACACCACGATGTCGCCCCGTCGCGGCTCATGGAGCTTGTACGCGACCTTGGAGACGACCACCCGGTCGTAGAGCTGGAGCTGGGGCAGCATCGAGCCCGACGGGATGTAGAACGCCTGGGCCACGAACGTCTTGACCAGGAAGGCGATGACGAGCGCCACCAAGAAGAGAACGGGCAGCTCGCGGATCGTCCGCACCGCGACGCTCGTCCGGTCGACCGGCGCCGGCTCGATTGCGTGCGGCGTGTCGGCCGTTGTCTCCCCCCCAGGAGGCGCTGCCTCCGTGGTCACCGCGCCGCCCGCTTCTCCTTGATCTTCGCTGCCTTCCCCTGCAGGTCGCGCAGGTAATAGAGCTTCGCCCGGCGGACGTCGCCCCGCCGCACGACCTCGATCTTGGCGATGATCGGCGAGTGCACGGGGAACGTGCGCTCCACGCCCACGCCGAAGCTCACCTTGCGGACGGTGAACGTCTCGCGCACCCCGGAACCCTGGCGACGGATGACGTCACCCTGGAACACCTGGACGCGCTCGCGGTTGCCCTCGACCACGCGTACGTGGACCTTGAGGTGGTCGCCCGGCGAGAAGGCGGGCACGTCGTCGCGCAAGCTGCTGCGGTCGACCAGATCGGTGGGGTTCATGGCGCGGGAGGCTCCTCGGTGATGTTCCCGGGGGACGACTCAGAATAGCCGTGCTCCCGGAGCAGGCGCACCTCGTCGTCCCGCAGGCCGCCGCGAGCCTCGATGAGATCGGGCCTGCGGGCCAGCGTCCGGCGCAACGATTGGGCCCGGCGCCACCGGGCGATGCGGCCGTGGTCACCCGAGCGCAGGACGTCCGGGACGCCCCATCCACGGAAGTCGGCGGGCCTCGTGTAGTGCGGGTACTCGAGCAGCCCGTCGCTGAACGACTCGTCGTGGGCCGACGCCTCGTTGCCCATCACGCCGGGCACCAGCCGTGCCACCGCCTCGATCACCACGAGCGAGGCCGCCTCGCCACCGGCCAGCACGTAGTCGCCGATCGACAGCTCGTCGTCGACCAGATGGTCGACGACCCGCTGGTCGACCCCCTCGTAGCGCCCGCACAGCAGCGAGAAACCGGGCCGGCCCGCAGCCAGGTCGCGGGCGACCGCCTGGGTGAACCGCCGCCCGCCCGGGCCGAGCAGCAGCAACGGCCGAGGCGGTTGCACCTTCTCGACGGCGCCGAAGATGGGCTCCGGAGCCAACACCATCCCGGCTCCGCCGCCGAAGGGGGCGTCGTCGACCGAGCGGTGAGGATCGACAGCCGTCGAACGCAGGTCGTGCACGCGCAGGTCGAGCAGCCGCGCTCGCCTGGCCTTGCCGATCAGGCTCTCCGAAAGGAACCCCTCGACCACGGCCGGGAAGATGGTGAACACATCGATGCGCAGCGCGCCGACCGGTGCGTCGTTCGCCTCGCTCACGTGGCGACGTCCACGACCACCTTGCCGTAGGTGCCCCGCGACCCGAGCGACGTGAGGGCGGCGGGCGCTTGTGCGAGCGGCACCACCTGCGACACCAACGGGTCGATCAGGCCTTCGGCGTAGAGACGCGTCAGCTCGGCGTGCGCGGTGCGGGGCACCTCGGGGTGCTTCCGGCGGTAGAGCCCCAGATGCACGCCGACCACCGAGTAGTTCTTCACCAGGACGTGGTTGGCGCGAGCGGCGGGGATCCGACCCGACGTGAAGCCGATGACCAACAGCCGGCCCTCGAAGGCGATGCACTTCGTGGAGCGGTCGAACACGTCGCCGCCCACCGGGTCGTAGATCACATCGGCGCCCGCCCCGTCGGTGAACTCCTTCATCCGCTCGACGAAGTCTTCGTCGGTGTAGTCGACGGCGAGGTCGACCCCCAGCTCGTGGAGGATCTTCACCTTGTCGGCTCCGCCCGCCGTTGCCACCACCCGGGCGCCTGCGGCTTTGCCCAGTTGGATGGCGGCCGACCCGACGCCGCCTGCACCGGCGTGGACGAGGAGCGTCTCGCCCGCCCGGATGCCCGCACGGGTGTGCAGCGCCACCCAGCCGGTCTGGTACGTCACGTGCAGCGCAGCGGCGGCCGACCACGACATGCCGTCGGGGACGGCGTAGAGCCCGGCGGCCGGGGCGATCGTCCGCTCGGCCAAGGCGCCGGGGCCCACCGTCGGCGACCCGAGCACGCGGTCTCCCGGTCGCAGGGTGTCGACGCCCTCGCCGACCTCGACGACCGTGCCCGCCAGCTCGCCCCCGGGTGTGAACGGCAGCGCGGGCTTCTCCTGGTACTCACCGCGGCACAGCAGGATGTCCGGGAAGTTGAGGCCCGCAGCGGCGACCTCGACGACCACCGAGCCGGGAGGCGGCGACGGCGACGGGACGTCGACCAACCGCATGACGTCCGAAGGTTCGCCCAGCTCGTGCACCTGCCACGCTCGCATGGCGCTAGACCGTACAGCGATGGCCGAGCCGTTCTGTTACCTGACCACGACCGGCCGACGCACCGGCAACCCCCACACCGTCGAGATCTGGTTCGGCCGGGACGGCGACGCGCCGACGCTCTACCTGCTCTCCGGCGGCGGCGACGGCGCCGACTGGGTGCGCAACGGGCAAGCCCGCCCGGAGGTCACCGTCCGCGTCGGCGACGTGACGTACCCCGCCCGCTTCCGGCTGGTCGACGACCCGGCCGAGGACGGGCTGGCCCGCAGGCTGTTGGTCGAGAAGTACGACCGCGCCGGCGAACTGGCCGACTGGGGCGGGCGCTCGCTCGTCGTCGCCCTCGACCTGCCCGGCAGCTAGTCGAGCAACCCCTCCGGCGGGTCGATCACGATGCGCCCGTCGCCGTGCGAGACGACGAAGCGCAGCGGCACCAGTCCGCCGCCTTCGAGCACCAACAGATCGCTGGCCGGGTTGGCCTCGACGGCGGTGACCGCCCCGTACGACCGATCGTCGACGCCGACGACCTCGGCGCCGATGAGCTCGTGCACCCACAGCTCGTCCGGGTCGTCGAGCGGCTCGGCCGACAGCACGGTGCCCCGCAGGGCGTCGGCGTCCTCGCGTGACAGGACGCCTTCGAAGGTGACGATCCACCGGCCCAGGTGAGGAGACGAGCGTTCGATGGTGAGCGAGCGGCCGGGGGCGGACAGGACGGTCCCGGGGTCCATCCGCTCGCTGCGATTGGTGAACAGCTCGACCACCACCTCGCCGCGCAGGCCGTGGGGCTTCACCACTCGGCCTACTTCGAGCACGGCGTCAGTCGACGATGTCGACGGCGGCCTCGCTGCCGTCACGGGCACCGGCCGCACGCACCACCGTGCGAATCGACTGCGCCACCCGGCCTCGCTTGCCGATGATCTTGCCCATGTCGTCGGGGGCCACGTGCAAGCGGAGCGACACGCCACGGCGGCCCGGCTCCTGCTCGACCACGACGGAGTCGGGGTCGTCCACGATTTGGCGGGCGACGTACTCCAGCACCCGCTTGGCCGTCCCGCCCTCCACCTGATTGGCGTCGCCTTCTTCGTAGTGGGCGTCGACCTGGTTCACGTCGCCGTCTTCGTATTCGACATCGTCGACGGGCTCGTCGCTCACGGCTTGAACTGCTCCCAGGCGCCGGAGATCTTGAGCAGCTTCGCCACCGTCTCGGTGGGCTGGGCGCCCTTCTGGAGCCAGCCGACCGCCTTGTCGTTGTCGATCTTCACGCCCGACGGCTCCAGGCGGGGCTCGTAGGTCCCGATGATCTCGATGAACCGGCCGTTGCGAGGCGAGCGGCTGTCGGCCGCCACGACCCGGTAGGTCGGCTGCTTCTTCTTGCCCATCCGCATGAGGCGGAGCTTTACTGCCACGGTGGCGTCTCTTCCTGTCTATCGAGAGGGCAGGGTCACGCGCCCGCCCTTCTTGCCCTTTTTGTTCTTGCGCAGGCCCATGCCGCCGAAGCCCTTCATCATGCGCTGCATCTCTTTGAACTGCTTCAGCAACAGGTTGACCTCGGACGTGGTGACACCACTGCCGTTGGCAATCCGCAATCGTCGGGACCCGTTGATCAACTCCGGCTTCCGGCGCTCCTCCAGGGTCATCGAGTGGATGATGGCTTCCACCCGAGCAAGCTCGCGATCCTCGATCTGAGCCTGCTTCATCTCCTTCGGGATGCCGGGCAGCATACCGACGATGTTCTGAAGAGGCCCCATCTTCTTGATCTGCTGCATCTGGTCGAGGAAGTCCTCGAGGGTGAACGTGCCCTCCATGAGGGCCGCCGCCGCCTTCTCGGCCTCCGCCTTCTCGTAAACCTGTTCGGCCTTCTCGATGAGGGTGAGGACGTCGCCCATGCCCAGGATGCGGCTCGCCATCCGGTCGGGGTGGAAGGTGTCGAAGTCCTCCAGCTTCTCGCCGATGGAGGCGAAGGCGATGGGCCGGCCCACCACCTCCTTGACCGAGAGGGCGGCGCCGCCGCGGGCGTCGCCGTCGAGCTTGGTGAGGATGACGCCGTCGAGGGCGAGCGTCTGGTGGAAGGCCTCGGCCGTCGCCACCGCGTCCTGGCCGATCATGGCGTCGATGACGAGGAACGTGTAGTGCGGATGGACCTTGTCGGAGATGTGGCGGACCTGGTCCATCAACTCGGCGTCGATGGCCAGGCGGCCCGCGGTGTCGACGATCAGGACGTCCTTGCCCAGCCGCTCGGCCTCGGCCAGGCCGTTGGCGGCCACGTCGACGGGGTTGCCCGGTTCGCTGAACACCGGCACGCCCACTTGGCCGCCCAGCACCCGGAGCTGCTCCACGGCGGCCGGGCGCTGGAGGTCGGCGCCCACCAGCAGCGGGTTGCGGCCCTGCTGCTTGAACCAGCGGGCCAGCTTGCCCGCGGCCGTCGTCTTGCCCGCGCCCTGGAGACCGGCCAGAAGGACGACCGTCGGCGGCTTGGAGGCGTAGGTGATGCGCAGCGCCTCGCCGCCGAGGATGCCGATGAGCTCCTCGTGGACGATCTTGATGACCTGCTGGGCCGGCGTGAGGCTCTGCGACAGCTCGATGCCGACGGTGCGGTCCTTGATGCGCTGGACCAGCGACTTGACCACGAGGAAGTTGACGTCGGCCTCGAGGAGGGCGACGCGGATCTCACGGAGGACCTCGTCGACGGCGGCCTCGTCGAGGCGGCCGCGACTGCGGAGGCGGGCGAAGATGCCGTCGAAACGGTCGGACAGGGACTCGAACATGCGGAGAGCCAGGGTAGTTGACGGCCCCCGCACGCTCGAAAGCGCTGCTCACAAGCGATCTCGTTGCGGAAGTGCGCGCCCCCGTGCGCACTTCCGCAACGAGATCGGGGGGGAGGGGGCTCAGCCGACGACGACGACCGTGGCTGTCCCCTGGCCGGAGCTCGACCACGTCGAGCACGGCTCCGAGCGGTAGGCGAAGCGAGCCGTATACGTGCCCGGCTTGGCGTAGGCGTGGGTGAACGTGCGGGTCAGCTCGCCCGCTCTCCGCTCGGTGACGGTGGGCGCTCGCCCGCCCGCGTCGCACGCGTGGGCGCACATTGTGCGGGCCACCAGCTCCTCGTCGCCGAAGACGACCAACGGCCCCGCGCACACCTCGTCGTAGATCTCGGCGTCCGGGTCCTTGACCGTCACCGTGAAGGTGACCTCCTCGCCCACCTTGGCCCGGGCGGGCTCCACACAGACCTCGACGGTCAGGGGCGCATTGACGTCGTCGGTGCCCCCCTCGGCGTCCACCCCTCGTCCCGACACCGACACGCCGCACGCCCCGCTGCTGTGTCCGATGTCGGGCTCGGGTTCGCCGTCGTCATCGCGTGTCGGGCTGGTCTCCTCCAGCCACCGGTCGGTCACCGCGGGGACGGCGAGCTCGCCGCCGTGGTCGGTCTTGAACACGTACACGGGCACGAGGGCGTCGGCCACGTGCTGCAGGCCGAGGTGGACGCCGGTGATCGTGACGATGACGGGGCCGGACGGCGGCGGGGCCGCGCAGTCGGCCGTGTCCGGGCAGTAGGGCTCGATGGCGCCGAGAGCGGCGTCGGCCATCGGCCTCGCCCCCACGCCGCGTCCCTCACGCAACCGGGCCAAGCCGACATCCACCCCGGCCAGCGGGTAGTCGCCGATGCGCTTGGCCTTGAGCAGGTAGCCGTGCCCGCCCGAGATCGTGCCCTTGGGCCCGATGGAGACGATGTGGTCCATGCCGACCACCGGCAGCCCGCCGACGGGCGGCGAGACGAAAGCCTCCCACGAGTACGTGCCCGCTTCGAGCCGCAGCGTGTCGGTGCCGAGGCCCAACCGTTCGAATAGGGCGCGGGCGAGCCGGTCGGCGTCCTCCTTCGACGGCAGGTCGGCGGGCGGCGCCGGGACGTCGGGCGCCGGTCGCGGCTCCCGTACCAAGGGCTCGGGCTTCTCCGCCGGGGGCGGCCGGAGCGGAGCATCCTGGGCCGGTTGCACCGCGGACGACCGCACCTCGGGCGATCCCGATGCGGATGCCGACCCGGACGGCGAGCCGCTCGATCCGCCCGCCGACGAGGAGCCGACGGCGGGCGCTCGCCGTGCGACGGGCCCCGCCGGCTCCCCCACCACTGTCGACATCACCGTGCACACCGCGGCCGTGACGCCCTCGCCGTGCGACGACACCGGAGCGTCCGGGCAGCCGGCCGAGAGGTACCACGGCATGCCGGGCGCCAGTTCCACCGTCAAGCGGCGGCCGGCGTCGTCGACCACGTAGCTGCTGCGCTGCTTGACCGCCGTGCCGCTCATTCCCAGCGCCGCAGCGAGGCGGCGGACGGCGCCACGGTCGGCGTCGGTGGGCAGGCGGAACGCGGGAGCTGTGCCGGGCAATGCAGGCAGCGCGCCCTCGACCACGTACTCGACGGAAGGCGACCACCCGCCACCTGCGGCCATCGCCATGTCGGCCGTCTCCCGGCCGCCGGCGAGGCTGGGCAGCCGCTGGAGCCCGCTTCCCCCGCCCGACCGGGCGGCCACCAGCGCCACAGCGGTGAGCCCGACGGCAAAGGCGGAGACGGCGGCGAGAGCGGCGAGTCGATTGCGCATGTCCGTTCGACGCATCCCGGCTCCCCCTTGGTTCCCTACTCGAACAGCGCGTCGACGAACTCGTCGGGGTCGAACTCCACGAGGTCGTCCGCCGTCTCGCCCAGCCCTACCAGCTTGATGGGCAGGCCGAGCTCGGTGCGGATCGCCAGAGCGATGCCGCCCTTGGCCGTGCCGTCGAGCTTGGTGAGCACGACACCCGTCACGCCGACGGCGTCGGTGAACTCCTTGGCTTGCACCAGGCCGTTCTGGCCGGTGGTGGCGTCGAGCACCAGCAACACCTCGGTGAGCTTGGCGGGCGGCCGTTCGGCGATGCGGCGCACCTTCTTCAGCTCCTCCATGAGGTTGACCTTGGTGTGCAGGCGGCCCGCCGTGTCGGCCAGCACCAGGTCGGCGCCGCGGGCGGCGGCGCGCTCGACGGCGTCGAAGACCACCGAGCCGGGATCCGCGCCCTCAGCCCCCCGCACCAGGTCGGCGTTGACCCGCTTGGCCCACAGCTCGAGCTGCTCCGCCGCCGCCGCCCGGAAGGTGTCGCCCGCCGCCATGACAACGTGCCGCCCGCCGCTCGACTCGCGCAGGCCGACCTTGCCGATCGTGGTGGTCTTGCCCACGCCGTTGACCCCCACGAACAGCCATACGTTGGGGCCGCCCTCCTCGAAGTGCAGCGACCGGTCGCCCTCGGCCAGCCGGGCCTTGAGATCGGCCTTCAAGGCGTCGACCAGCGCCGCCGAGTCGGTGATGCCGTCGGCCTTCACCTTGGCGCGCAGGTCGTCGAGGACCGCTGTGGTCGTCCCCACGCCGACGTCGGCCCGGATGAGCGCCTCCTCCAACTCGTCCCACGTCTCGTCGTCGATGCCGGAGCGCGACAGCACCGACCCCATGTAGCCGGCGAGCAGGCTGCGGGCCTTCCCCAGCCGGTCGCGGAACCGGGGCTTGACCGGAGCTCGCAAGTCGATGGCGTCCGGCTCGGGTTCGACGACCTCGGGCTCGGGCTCGAGCTCGACGGGTTGCGCGCCCAGCGGGAACTCGGGTGTCTCTTCCGCGGTCTCCACCGCGGCCTCGGCCAGGGCCGCCTCGATCTCGGCCACCTGCTCCGGCGTGAGGTCGGTGTCGGCGGCGACGTCGACGGCCGGCCCCGTGGCGGGCGGCTCCAGGTCGGGGCGGCGCCCGCGGCGGCGGCTGACGGCGATGCCCACCAGCGACACCACCAGCAGGAGGACGGAAAGGGCGAGGACGATTTCCATGGCGGCGTGCAGCCTACCGAGGGGGTGTGACAGTCAGGATCGGCCGCCTTCTCGTGTCGGAAATGCGCACCCCCATGCGCATTTCCGACACGAGAAGGGTCGGGGGCCGGCGGTCAGGCGCCGGCGGCGACCTTCTCGCTCACCACCCGGGTCGACCCGCCGGGCGCCATCGTCACCCCGTAGAGGCAGTCGGCCGCTTCCATCGTCCGCTTCTGGTGCGACACCACCAGGAGCTGCGCCTCCTGGCGGAACTCGTTGATGAGGTCGATGAAGCGGTGCAGGTTGACGTCGTCCAACGCTGCCTCGACCTCGTCCATCAGGTAGAACGGCGACGGCCGGCTGCGGAACACGGCGAACAGGAACGCCAGCGCCGTCAGCGAGCGCTCGCCGCCCGACAGCAGCGACAGCTTCTTCACGTTCTTGCCCGAGGGCCGGGCCTCGACCTCGATCCCGGTTTCCAGCAGGTTGTCGGGGTCGGTCAGCTTCAAGCGACCGGTGCCGCCCGGGAAGAGCGTCGTGAACAGCTTGGCGAAGTTGTCGGCCACGTCGGCGAAGGCGGCGGCGAACACCTCCACGATCTCGGTGTCGATGGCCTTGATCACCTTCGACAGCTCCCGCCGCCCCGACTTCACGTCCTCCAACTGCGCCTCGAGGAACTGATTGCGCTCCTGAAGGGCCGTGAACTCCTCCAGCGCCAGCGGGTTGATCGGCCCCATGAGCCGCAGCTCCCGCTCGAGCTCGCGCACCCGGGCCGACGCCGAGACGCCCTCGGGCAGCGCCGGGCATTCGGCCTTGGCCGCCGACTCCGGCTCGCAGTCGAAATCGCGCCGCAAGGCCTCGACGGCGGACTCCAGCCGCAGGCGAACCTCGGCCTCCTCCAGCTCGCCCCGCTGCGCCCGCTCCCGCAGTTCGGCCAACTGCCGCTCCGCCGTCGAACGCTCACGGCGCAACTGCTCGAGCCGATCGAGGGCGGCGCGCATCTTCTCGTTGTGCTGCCGGCGCTGCTCGTGCAGGCCCGCCAAGGCGCCCTCGACGGCGGCCAACCGGTCGGCCACCACCGCCGACAACCGGGCGGTGGCGACGGCCCGCGTCTCCAGCCCTTCGCGACGGGCGGCGGCCGCTTCCCGCTCGCTGACGTTGCGATGGAGGCGTTCTTCGACCTCGGCCAGCCGACGCGACAGGAGCGTGCGCCGCTCGTCCAGGCCGGCGGCCCGCACTTCGAGGTCGCGGCGCAACGCCGCCACCGCGGCCACCCGCTCCTCCAGCCGGCTCCGGGCCGCCCGCATGGCCATGACCCGCTCCGCGCCTGCCGCCTCCTCGGCTTCCAGCGCGGGGAGCATGGCGTCGAGCTCCGCCACCCGGGCCTCCTCGCGCACCACCCGCTCGGACAGCTCGCCCAGGTGGGCCTCGACGGTCTCCTGCTCCACGGCGACGTCGCGCCGCTCCGTCTCCAGCCGCTGCAAGGCGTCGCCCGCGGCGGTGAGCCGGGAGTCGTTGGCGTCGAGCTGCTTGGCCAGATCCGCCTCGGTGGCCCGCGCCGCGGACAATGCCGAACGGCAGGCGGCCACGTGGTCGCGGGCGGCGGCCACCCGGGTGACCGCCTCCTCGGCCCGCGCTCGTGCCTCGTCCAACGCCGCGCCGGTGGCGCCGCTCCCGCCCGAGCCCGCCCGCCAGCCGGTGGCGGCGAAGCGGTCGCCGTCGCGGGTGACGGCCACCAGGCCCGGGTGCTGGAGCGCCAGGTCGAGCGCCCGTTCCCACCCGCCGTCGACGACGACGGCGTGGCCGAGCAGCGTGTCGAGCAACCGGTCGACCGACGGCAGCCGCGACCGCACATGCGAGCGCACCGGCTCGCCGCCGACGGCGGCGGCGTCGAGCGCCAGCGAGGCGGGGAAGCCGACCGCATCGAGCGCCAGCACGGCGCCGCCCGCGTTGCCGTCGCGCAGATGCGTCAGCGCGGCGCGTGCCGTTTCCACGCCGTCGACCACCACGGCGGCGATGGCCTCGCCCGCGGCGGCCTCGAAAGCTGCCTCCCAGCCCTCGTCGACCTCGACCAGTTCCAACAGGGTGCCGACCACGCCGGGCACGTCGGCCAGCCGTTCTGCACCCGCACGGGCACGCGCCTCGTCGAGCGCCAACGCCAGCGCCTCGGCACGGGCTGCCCACGTCTGGCGCTCCTGCTCGACGGCCCGCAGCGACTCGTCGGCCTCGGCCATTGCCGCTTCCGCCGCGGCGCGAGCCGACTCGCCTGCCTCGAGGGCAGCCACCAGCGGCTGTTCGGCGGCGTCGGCCTCGGCCACCTCGGCGCGCCGACGGGCGACCTCCGCGTCGAGACGTTCCGCCTTCTGCTGCAACGCCGCCAGGCGGGCCTCCATGCGTCCGACCTCGGCCCGGCCCCGCTGGGCGGCCGACCGCAACGCCGTGAGCTCGCCGCGCACCTGGGCGGCCTCGCTGCTGACCGGGGGCGCGCTCTCGTCGCCCCACTCCTCGTCGAACGTCGTCCGTTCACCGTGCAGCGACGCCTCGGCGGCGGCCAGGTCCTCGTGTTGCGGGACCAGCGCCTCGGCCTCCGTCTCCACCGACTGCAACTGGGCGGCCAGGTGGGCGGCGTCGGATTCCAGCGAGGCGATGACGCCCTCGTCGACCGACGCGGCCAGCTCCCGCTGCAGCGACCGGTGGCGCTCGGCCAGCACGGCGGACATGCCCCGTGCCTTCTCGCGCAACCCTTCGAAGCGGAGCAGCGAGTCGCCGAGGTCGTCTGTGCCCTGGGAGGAGACGCCCGCTTCGGCGACGGCCACGTCGGCGTCGAGTCGGGCCAGGGCCTGGCGCACCTCGGCTTCGGCTCTCGCCAATTCGGCCTTGGACCGCGACCCCGACTCCAGCCGGGTGGTCAGCGTGGTGATCTCGCGGCCGGCGAGGAACAGGCGGATGCCGTGCAGCTCTTCCACCAACGAGCCGTGGCGCCGGGCGGCGTCGGCCTGGCGCTCGAGCGGGCGGAGCTGGCGGCGGACCTCACGGAGCAGGTCCTGGAGGCGGAGCAGGTTCCCCTCGGTGGCCTCCAGGCGGCGCTGGGCTTTCTCCCGGCGGCGGCGGTACTTGAGCACCCCCGCCGCTTCCTCGATGACCAGCCGCCGGTCCTCGGGCCGGGAGTCGAGGATCTGAGCGAGCTGCCCCTGGGAGACGATGACGTGCTGCTGGCGGCCCACGCCGCTGTCCGAGAGCAGCTCCTGGATGTCGAGCAGGCGGCACGGCACGCCGTTGATGGCGTACTCGCTGTCGCCGCTGCGAAACAGCGTGCGGGTGATCGTCACCTCGGAGAACTCGATGGGCAGGAGGCCGCCGGAGTTGTCGATGGTGAGGCCGACTTCGGCCCGGCCCAGGGCGGGGCGCTTGGCCGAGCCCGCGAAGATGACGTCCTCCATCTTCTGCGAGCGCACGGTGCGGGGGCCCTGAGCGCCGAGCACCCACGCCACGGCGTCGACGATGTTCGACTTGCCGCTGCCGTTGGGGCCGACGACCACGGTGATGCCGGGCTCGAACTCCAGCGACGTGGCGTCCGCGAAGGACTTGAACCCCTTGAGGGTGAGCGACTTCAGGAACACCGCGACTCAGGGTACCGACGTGCCCGAGGCCGCGCGCGCACCTCGAACCTGTGTACGGATCGCGTCGGATCGCGGCGCGATTCGTACGCAAGTTCGAGGGTTGCGGCGAAGAGCAACGGAGCCGGCACTGCCGCGGAGGCCCGGCGCGCCGGCGGGGTTGGGGTCCCCGCCGGCATCGCGATGAGCCGTCAGGCGAAGAGCAACGGAGCCGGCACTGCCGTGGAGGCCCGGCGCGCCGGCGGGGTTGGGGCCCCCGCCGGCATCGCGATGAGCCGTCAGGCGAAGAGCAATCAAACCTGGCACTGCTGGCAGAAGAACGTGGACCGGCCCGCCGCCTTGGTGCGCACGATCGGCGTGCGGCACCGACGACAGGGCTTGCCCTCCATGTCGTAGACCTTGTGCTCGCCCTGGTACCCGCCGACCTCGCCGAACAGGTCGCGGTACTGCTCGTCGGCCAGCGACGAGCCCCGGTGCTTGATGGCGTCCTGCAGGGTCTCCACCATGGCCCGGTACAGCCGCCGCACCTCCTGCGACGACAGGCTCTCCGATGTGCGGTCCGGTCGCAGCCCGGCCGCCCACAGGATCTCATCCGCGTACATGTTGCCGATGCCGGCGATGAACTTCTGGTCCATCAGCAGCGCCTTGAGCTTGGCCTTGCGGGCCGTGAGCCTCGCCCCAAAGGCGTTCCACGACATGACGTCGTCGAGGGGGTCGAAGCCGAGGTGGGCCAGCTCGGGCACGGCCGCCTCCACCCCGTCGAGCGCCGTGACGAACAGCTCGCCGAAGGTGCGGGGATCGATGTAGCGGAGCTGCCCGCCCTGGGTGAACGTGATGACGACGTGGGTGTGCTTGGCCAGCGGTTCCTTGGGGCCCTTGGCCCGCAGGAGCTGCCCGCTCATGCCCAGGTGGATGACGAGGACGTCGCCGCCGTCGAGCTTGATGAGCAGGTTCTTGCCCCGGCGGACGATGCCGGTGATCTTGCGACCCTCCAGCTTGGCCACGAAGTCCTTCTTGGACTTGTGCCTGCGGATGGTGCGCGTGCCCGTCGCCTCCACCTGCTTGATGCGCTTGCCCACGACCTCGCGGTCGAGGTCGCGTCGGATGGTCTCGACTTCGGGAAGCTCAGGCACCGGCCACTGCCTCCCCGGCCGCCTCGTCCTCGTCGCCCTCGACGAGCGCAATGGTGGCGGCCGCCGCCGCCGTGCCATCGCGGGTCTCGGCCGCCTCGGCCTGCAATCGCTCCCACGCCACCCGGGCGGCCGCCTGTTCGGCCTGCTTCTTGGACCGCCCCTCCCCCTCGCCGCACGCCCGGTTGCCCAGGTGCACGGTGGCGAAGAAGCGTTTGGCGTGGTCGGGCCCTTCGTCGAGCACGTCGTAGCGCGGGAGCTGGTCGTAGCGACGGGCGCCCAGCTCCTGGAGCCGGGTCTTGTAGTCCTGCCCGCCGGGGCCGACCGCCGCCTCGGCGATGCGCTCGCCGACCAGGCGCATGACCAGCCCCTCGGCGGCGTCCCAGCCGCCGTCGATGTAGACGGCGCCGATGACGGCCTCCATGGCGTCGGCCAGGATCGACGGCTTCTCCCGCCCCCCGGAGAGGTCCTCGCCCTTGCCCAGCAGGAGGGCGTCACCCAGGCGCAGCTCGGCGGCCACTTCGGCCAACGAGGCCGAGTTCACGACCGAGGCGCGCACCTTGGCCAGCTCGCCCTCGGGGAGGTCGGGGTAGGTGCGGTACACGTGGTCGGTCACGACCAGGCCGAGCACGGCGTCGCCCAGGAACTCCAACCGCTCGTTGGGGTCCTCGCCGCTCGTCTCCGCGCACCACGACCGGTGGGCCATGGCGCGGGCGAGCAGGACGCGATCGTCGAATCGATAGCCGATGCGCTCGGCGAGCGCGTCGAGCTCGGCCCGTTCGCTGCTCTCCGGCACGTCGCCCCGGTTCGCGCTCAGGACGCCTCGAGCTTGGCGACGACGTAGTCGACCGCGTCGCGGACCGTCTTCAGGTCCTCGAGGTCCTCGTCGTCGATTCGGAAGCCGACGCTGCGCTCGCCCAGCTCCTCCTCCAGCGCCTCGACCAGCTCGATGAGGGCCAGGGAGTCGGCGCCGAGGTCGTCGGAGAACGACGCGCCTTCACTGATCTTACCCGGCTCGATCTCCAGGATGTCGGCCAAGCGGTCACGGATGAGCTCGAAGACCTGCGTGCGGTCCATCGGGCCACGCTCCACATGGGTTTCTGCGGGCACTGCTGCTCCTCGCACGGGGGGACGTGTGCGGCCGACATGGTACGGCGGGCGGAGTTCGTGCGCTTGTGAACGAGCAGGCCGCCTCACGCCGCCGGCTGCTGCACCTCATCGGCGGGGGGCGCCTCGATCCGCACGGGGACGCCGAACTCGTCCAGCTCCACGGAGACGTGCATGCGGAAGGCAGTCTCGTCCACGCTCGCCACCACCACTGTGCGATAGCGCCGGATCAGGCCGTCGTCTGACACCCACACCTCCAGCGACGAGGGCAGGAACCGCAGGGCCTGGAGCGGGCGCCCGCCCGCAGGCGCCTCGGCCCCCGTCCCCATGACGTCGGCGTCGAGGCTGCCGACGTACTTGTCGGTGCGCACGCCGCCCACCTCGTCGACACCGGCCCGTCGCATCCCGCGCAGCGCATCGGCGTCCTCCAGCAGTGCCAACGCCGCCAGCGCATGGCCGCCCGGCCCGGCCGCTCCCAGGAACGGCGCAGTCATGGGCGGCGGCGGCATGGCGATCCACGGCTTGGGCGCACCGGGGCCGACGTGGTGATACGCCTGGTCGCCCACGAGGACGACGTCCACCGGCTCCCGATCGGCCACGGTGATGGCGAGTGCGGCACGGTTGCCTGCCAGGTCCACCACACCGTCGCCTCTGGTGGTGAAGGTGGCGGCGTCCGCCTCGACTTCCACGGTGAAACTGACCTTCGCCGCGCCGGTACGGGCGGTGGCCTCGGCCGCCCCCGCCACCAACTCGGCGTCGGGATCGCCCGCGTCGTGCGTCACCAGGCCGAGCGCGGAGAAGACAAAGAGGAACGCCGTCGCCAACGCCGACAACCGAACCCGCCGGTCCCCCCGTACCTCCGTGGCGTGCATGGCCCGGAGTGTACGGGCCGATCAGGCGGGGGCGACCGCCTCGGCCAGCCGCTCGGCGAGACGCTGTTCGACCATGTCGCGAGCGACCCGCACGGCGTTCACGATGGCCTTGGCCGACGACGAGCCGTGGCTGATGATGCACACGCCGTCGACGCCGAGCAGGGCGGCGCCGCCGTGGCTGTCGGGGTCCATCTCCTCGGCCAGCGGGAGCAGGATAGGAAGCAGCACCTCGGACGCTTTCACTGCCTCATCGGTCGACACCATGGCCCCGAACACCGCGTCGCGCATGAACTTCATCGCCCCTTCGAGCGTCTTGAGCGTGACGTTGCCGGTGAAACCGTCGGTGACCACCACATCGATGTCGTCGGTGAGGATGTCGCGTCCTTCGACGTTGCCGACGAACTCCACGCCCGGCACCCCGGCCGCCAGGAGTGCGTGCGTCTCCTTCACCAGCGCGTTGCCCTTGGTCTCCTCCTCGCCGATGGACAGCAGCCCGACGCGGGGCTTCTCCAGGCCGTAGCGCTCGGTGGCGAACACGGCCCCCATCTGGGCGAACTGCACCAACCACTCCGGCTTGCAGTCGGCGTTGGCGCCGGCGTCGAGCAGGACGGTGGGCGTCGAGCCGGGCACGGGGATGGGCGTGGCGATGGCGGGGCGGCTCACGCCGGGCAGCCGTCCCATGCGCAACAGGGCGCTGCCCATGGTGGCGCCGGTGTTGCCCGCGCTCACCATGGCGGAGGCCCGGCCGTCGCGAACCGCCTCGGCGGCGCGCACGAGCGACGAGTCCTTCTTGCGGCGGACACCCGCGCCGGGGTCGTCGTGCATGCCGATCACCTCGGAGGCGGGGAACACCTCCAGGCCCGCCGCATCGCCGATGACGCCCGGGTCGCCGACGAGGACAACGGGAACGCCGAGTTCGTCGGCCGCCTGACGGGCGCCGGCGACGACCTCACCGGGCGCACGGTCACCGCCCATGGCGTCGACCGCGATGGGGAGGATGGTGGTCACCCGCGCTGAACCGTCAGGCGAAGAGCCACCCGTTCACAACTAGCCGACGTCGATGGCCTGGCGACCGCCGTACCACCCGCAGTTGGGGCAGACGACGTGGGGAAGCTTGGCGTGGCGGCACTGCGGGCAGACGCTCCGCGCCGGGACGGCGAGCGTCCAGTTGCTGGCCCGGCGGCTACGGCTCTTGGCCTTCGAGGTCTTCTTCTTGGGGACGGCCATCGTCGGTCGCTCTCTCTATGTCTCGTGGCGAAGCGCGTCGAGCGCTGCCCAACGCGGGTCGGTTGGCTGCGCCTCGCACGAGCACTCACCCTCGTTGAGGTTGGCGCCGCACGTGGGACACAGCCCCTGGCACGCCTCCGCACAGAGGGGCGCCTGGGGAAGTTCCAGCAGGACAGCGTCGCGCGCCAGCGGCTCCAAGTCGAGTTGCTCGCCGCGGAGGCGGTACGTGTCGTCGTCGGCGCTGTTCGGTTCGAACAGCTCACGGACCTCGGTCTCCAGCGTCCCGAGCGCCGTCCCCAGGCACCGGCGGCACTCGCCTTCCCACGGGGCGCTGACGGTTCCGTGCGCCATGACCCCGCCGTGGACCGCCTCCAGGTCGACGTCGACGCACACCTCGGCGCCCGAGGGGACGCGGGTCGACGTGACGGCTAGGCCGTCGAGGGGACCGCAGCGGCGCTCGTGCTGCACGGTGGCGGCCGGCGATCGACGCAGCGCGGTCACGCTCACCAGGAAGGGGCGGGGGGGCACGCCATCGATTGTACGAAGCCGCACGCCCGACCCCACCACGTCCCGAGTACATAGCGTCCGGAATCCGCACGCTATGTACTCGGGACGGGCGGTGGTCAGGAGTCCTGGTCGAAGAAGGCCTCGTCGACGGCCTCGGCGTCCTCGCCGTAGGCCGTGCGGGCGGCGTCGGTCAGCGGCGCCGGGGTGACCCGCAGCTTGTCGCGGCCCGCCTGGACGGTCTTCATCGTCCGCTCCAGCACGATCTCGAAGGCGGCCAGCTTCTTGTCGCAGTAGTCCTCGGCCTCGTGCTTCAGCCGGCGGGCCTCGTCCTCCGCTTGCTCCATCGTCCGCTTGGCCGTCTGCTGGGCCGACCGGACGATCTCCGTGCGCTGCACCATACGCTCGGCCCGCACCCGCGCCGCCTCCAGGATCTCGTCGGCGTCACGCTGGGTCTTGGCCAGGAACTCCTGGCGCTCCTTCAGCATCCAGCGCGCCTCGCGCAACTCGTCGGGAAGCCGCCCGAGCGCGTCCTGGAGCAGCTCGAGGACCTCCTCCTTGCTGATGAGCACGGAGGCCGAAAGCGGCATCGACTTGGCGTTGTCGACGATCTCGATGACGCGCCGCAGCAGGGTCTCGGCGTCGATGTCGCTGTTGGCCGCCGATGTGGGTGGGTCGTAGTCGCTCACGGGGCGAACTTCTCCTGCAGCCGTTTGGCCACCGGCTCGGGAACCATGCCCTCGATGCGGTCGGCCCCGCCGAAGCGGGCGATCTGGCGGACGAGGTTCGACGCGATGAACGAGTGCGACGAAGCGCACGGGATGAACAGCGTGTCGATCCCCGAGATGGCGTGGTTCATCTGGGCCTGCTGAAGCTCGTGCTCGAAGTCGGACGCCACCCGCAAACCCTTGATGAGGACGTCGGCGCCCACCCGGCGGGCCAGGTCGACGACCAGGCTGCCGAACTGCTCCACGGTGACGTTCGACAGATGTGCGATCGAATCCTCGATCATCTGCTTGCGCTCCTCGTAGGAGAACAGCGGCTCGCCCTTCTGGGGATTGCGCATGGCGGCCACGATCACGTGGTCGAAGTGGAGCGCGGCGGTCTCGATGATCTCGAGGTGACCGTTGTGGAGCGGGTCGAACGACCCCGGGAAGAGGGCGGTCCTCACCGGATGTCGCCGGTGCTGTCGGGTGCGATGTCTGCCACGTCGACAACCGTACTTCCGTTGTCCTGGGGCCCGAGAACTGCGAACGGCGAATCCCGCTCGCGCGAGGCTGGCTCCATCACCATGAGAGATCGGCACGACGATCGCATGAACAGCCACGACCACAACGCAATCCGCGCCGGCGGCGAGCCCGCAGGACGGCTCCCGTGAGAGTCATCGCCGGGAGTGCCAAGGGCCACAAGCTGGTGTCGCCCAAGGACTACGAGGGCACGCGCCCCATCCTGGGACGGGCCAAGGAGGCGCTTTTCGACATCCTCCAGCCCCGCCTGCCGGGCTGTCGTTTCCTCGACCTGTTCGCAGGCGTCGGCGGCGTCGGCATCGAGGCGGCCAGTCGGGGCGCCCAGTCGTGCGTCTTCGTGGAGGTGCACGACAAGCCGTTGCGCGACCTCCGCCAGAACCTGGCCAAGACGGGCCTCGACCACGTCGCCGAGGTCGTGAGGGCCGATGCCTTCGCCTACATCGCCTCCCAGCCGACGCCGTTCGACGTCGTCTTCGCCTCGCCGCCCCAATGGCTCGACCTGTGGTCGCGGGCGGTGCTCGCCGTCGACGCCCACCCCGAGCTCGTCGCCGAGGACGGCATCGTCGTCGTCCACCTCGATCCCCGCGAGTACCGGGAGCTCGACCTGACGAACCTGGTGCCGGGCCGGCATCGCCGCTACGGCAACCTGTTGTTCTGCTTCTACGAAGTGCGCGCCTGAGCCGGGTAGCTTCGCCGACCGTGTCGTTCGACGACCTTCCCGGCGAGGGCATCACCGGCGAGGACCCCCTCGGCCTCGGGCTGGTCTTCTGGCTCGACCGGTCCACGGAGCCTGCCCGACTGGTGGCCCGCTTCGACCCGCGGCCCGATCACCGCGGCCCGCCCGGGCACGTGCACGGCGGCATCGCCGCGGCCGTGCTCGACGAGGTCATGGCCTCACTGGGGTGGGCGCTCGACGACATCGGGTGCGTCACGGCGCGGCTCGAGCTCCGGTACCGCAACGGGATTCCGCTCGACGGCGGGCCGGTCCGCGTCGAGGCGTGGCGGGAGCGCGCGCAGTCCCGTCGCGCCCAGGAGGTCAAGGGGCGCATCCTGCTCCCCCACCAGCGCGTCGCCGTGGAAGCGACCGGGCTGTTCGTCCAGGTCAGGCAGTGACCGACATTCCGGAACGGGCCGACATCCCCGAGGTCATCGACTGCATCGACTGCGGCGGGCGCTGCCATCTCCTCGGCTACCACGGCGGCTTGGCCACCTATCGCTGCGAGGACTGCCGGGACCGGTGGGACGTGCTGATGCACGACGAGCGGCCCGACGGGGAATAGGCGGCCTCATGGGAGCCGCCGACGCCGACGCACGGGACCGCGGGCCGTGGCGACGCGAAGCGACCGACCTGGTACGTGCGGTCTCCGGCGGGATGCTGTTCGGCATCCCGCTCCTCTACACCATGGAGGTGTGGTGGATCGGCAGCCAGACGCAGACGGTCCACATGCTCGGCGTCCTCGTCTTCATGTTCGTGCCGGTCTTCCTGCTCAACCGCACGGCAGGGTTCCGCACCACGCAGGACATCCGGCGGCGTGACGCCGCCATGGACTCGGTGGAGACCGTCGCCCTGGCCGTGGTGTCGGTCTTCCTGCTGCTCGTGCTGTTGCGCGAAGTGACGGCGACGACGCCGCTGGAGGAGGCGTTGGGCAAGATCGTCTACGAGGCGACGCCGTTCGCCATCGGCAGCGCCATCGCCCAGCACATGCTGCGTCGGGCCCCGGCCGAAGCGGAGGACGAGGCGACCGAGGAGGCGGCCGACGGAAAGGGGCTCCAGGCCACCCTGGTCGACGTGGGGGCCACCACCATCGGGGCCGTGTTCATCGCCTTCAACGTGGCGCCCACCGACGAGATCCCGATGCTGGCCGCGGCCATGCCCGCCGCCTGGCTCATTGCCATGGTGCTGGCGTCGCTCGTGATCTCGTACTGCATCGTGTTCGTGGCGGGCTTCTCCGACCAGAAGCGTCGCCGCAACCAGCCGGGCATCTTCCAACACCCGATGACCGAGACGGTGGCGTCGTACCTGGTGTCGTTGGTGGTGGCGGCCGGGATGCTGTGGTTCTTCCAACGGCTGACGCCCGAGGACCCGATGTCGCTCGTGGTCTCGCATGTGATCGTGCTCGGGCTCCCCGCTGCCGTGGGCGGGGCGGCCGGAAGGCTGGCGGTATGAGCGGCAGGCCCGCCCGCAGCCCGGCCGAGTGGGTGACGTTCGCGGCGTCGGTCGTGGTCCTCGTCGTGCTCGTCGGGCTGATCGGCGTCGAGGCGGGCGAACCGGACGGCCCCGCGCTGCCTCGCGTGGTCGAGTCCGGCCCGGTCGAGCGCCACGGCGACGCGTTCCTGGTGCCGGTGAAGATCCGCAACGAGGGCGGGGCCACGGCGGAATCCGTGCAGGTGGCGGCCGAGCTCACCATCGGCGGCCAGGTGTCGGTAGCCGACCAGAGCGTCGAGTTCCTGGCGCGCAACGAGACCGCCGAGGTGGCGTTCCTCTTCGTCGACGACCCGGCCACAGGAACACTCGACATCCGCATCACCGGCTTCACTGTCCCCTGATCTGACGAAGTGTGCGGAGTTGGGCCGCTCCCGCGGCCCCAACTCCGCACACTTCGTAGGATTCGGCGCATGGGGCTGACGTCGGATGCGCAGGCGGTATTCGACCGGCTGGCGGCGGCCGGCAACCCGACCGTCGACCAACTCGGCCTCGACCTGTCGCGGACACTGCTGGGCAACTGGAACCGGTCGGGGACGCCAGGGCCCGACATGCCGACCGAGGACGTCGACGCCGACGGCGTGCCGGCGCGTGTCTACCGGCCGCCTGGCGCGGTCGGCACGCTGGTGTGGTTCCACGGCGGTGGGTGGTGCCTGGGCAGCGTGGACGAGCACGACGACTTCTGTCGCCACCTGGCGGCGGAGGCCGGCGTGAACGTGGTCAACATCGAGTACCGCCTGGCGCCCGAGCACCCCTTCCCCGCCGGGTTCGACGACGGCTGGAGCGCCACTGGTTGGGCGGTCGAGCACATGCCGGGGCCGGTCGCCGTGGGGGGCGACAGCGCGGGCGGCAACCTGGCCGCCGCCGTGGCGCTGCGGGCTCGCAACGAGGAAGGGCCGCCCCTGGCGTTCCAACTGCTGGTCTACCCAGCGGTCGACGGCGAGCTCAGCTACCCGTCCATGCGCGAGAACGGCGAGGGGTACTTCCTCTACGCCGCCGACGTGAAGTGGTTCTGGGACCACTACGCCGACGGCCACGACCGGCGCGATCCCTACCTCTCGCCGCTCTACGCCGCCGACCATGGCGATCTGCCGCCTGCCTTCATCGTGACCGCCGAGTACGACCCGCTGCGCGACGAGGGCCAGGCCTACGGGTTGCTGCTCCGGAAGGCCGGTGTGCCGGTGGACGTGCGGCGGTGGGAGGGCCAGATGCACGCCTTCTTCACGGTCGTCGGGGTGTACGAAGCAGCCGAGCCGGCGCTGCGGGAGGCCGCCGCCGCCCTCCGCGCCGCCCTGCGCCGGTAAGGCGCTTTTCGTCCGGGTCAGGCGCGGCGGCTCTCGGCGGCCACCGTGGCCAAGTCCTCCACACCGCCGACGTCGATCGTCCCCGCGTTGTAGCGGCGGCGCTGGCGCAGCTCCAGCCGGCGGGCGATCTGGCTGAGCGTGAAGTTCACCACGATGTAGAAGGCGGCGACGAACACCAGCGACTGGAGCATGTTGCCGTAGAACTCGCCCGCCAACCGCCCCCGCCGCAGCAGCTCCTCGTAGGTGATGACGTAGCCGAGCGACGTGTCCTTGAGCAGCGTGACCAGGCTGCTGACGATGGCGGGGACCATGCGGCGCACGGCTTGGGGCACGATCACCGTGAACATCGTCTGCCAGTACGACAGCCCGAGGGCGAAGGCGGCTTCCGACTGCCCCCGGTCGAGCGAGAGGATGCCCGCCCGGAAGATCTCCGCCAGCACCGTGCTGTTGTAGGCGACCAGCGCCAGCACCAGGTACCAGAAGACGGGCAGGTCGATCCCGTACTTGGGCAGGCCCAGCCCGGAGAAGTAGATCAGCAGCAGCAGGGGGACGGCTCGGAAGAACTCGACCCACGCGCCCGCCGCCCACCGCACCGGCGCGTTGCGGGCCAGGCGCCCGAGGGCCAGGAAGGCGCCCACGACCAGCGCCAAGCCCATGGCGACCAGCGCCGCCTTGAGCGTGTTGGCGAGCCCTGTGAGGAAGAAACGGAGGACGGCCGGTTCGGTAAACGGCTCCCACAGGCGCGCGTCGAACTGGTCTCTGGCGGCCAGGCGCTGCACGGCCACGCCGATTGCCGCCGCCACCAGGACGCCCGCCACGACCGACGCGATCCACACGCGACGGCGAGCGCGAGGGCCGAGGGCGTCGGCGAGGATGACGGCCGTCATCGCTTGATCGCCACCCGTCGCTCCACGAAGCCGATCCCCCACCCCAGCGGCAGGGTCAGCGAGATGTAGGCGGCCGCCGCTCCCAGGAAGACGGGGATGGGCCGGGCGGTGGCCGTGTTGAGCCGGTCGGCCACCTCGGTCAGCTCGAGCACCGAGATCACCGACGCCACTGCGGAGTTGCGCACGAGGGCGCTGAGAAGGCTGCCCAGCGGTGATACCACCGTGCGGAAGGCCTGGGGGAGCACGACGATCCCGAGCACCTGGGGAAACGTGAGCCCGAGGGCGCGAGCCGCCTCGGCCTGCCCCGACGAGACGGCGTTGATCCCGGAGCGGACCGTCTCGGCCACGAACGAGCTGGTGTACATGCTGAGCACGATCACGGCCGTGACGAACGCCTCGTAGCGGATGCCCACCTTGGTGAGCCCGAAGTAGAAGAGGATGAAGTGCACGGCCAGCGGCGTGTTGCGGACCAGCTCCACGTAGGCCGCGCCCACCCACCGGAGCGGCGGGATGGGCCCGACCCGGAACGCGGCGACCACGGTGCCGATCACCAGTGCTGCCATGAACGACAGCAAGGTGAGCGACACCGTGGTGCGCATCCCCTCGGCGTAGGTGCCGAGGTTGTCGAGGACGATGTTCAGTGGGTTACCGGGTCGTGCTCGTGGTCGACGACACCGTCGACGTCGAGGTCGACGACGACGAGGTGGACGACGAGGTCGCCCCGCCCCCGCCCCTGGTCGTGGACGTCGAGCCTGTACCGCTGGTCGACGCGCTGCTGATGTAGCGGTCGATCTCCGGCGGCTCCGGCGTGTCCAGGCCGATCTCCCCCAGCGTCCGCTCGAAGGCATCCGCCCACTGGCCGTTGGCGAAGATGACCTCCAGCCGGTCGTTCAGGAAGTCGCGGAACGGGTCGTCGCCCTTGTTGAGGCCGATGCCGTAGGGCTCGTCGCTGAACGGCGCCTTCACCAGCTTGTAGTCGCCGTTGGACTGCTCCACCAGGCCGGCCAGGATGGTGTTGTCCGTGGTCACCGCCACCACTCGGTCGTCGCCGAGGGCTTCGGCGCATTGCGAGTAGGTGTCGAAGAGGATGACCTCGGCGGTGGGCGCCTTGGCCCGCACGTTCTTCTCCGAGGTGGAGCCCTTCACGGTGCAGACCCGCTTGCCCTCCAGGTCGGTCACCGACTTGATGGTGTCGTTGTCGGCCTTCACCATCATGTCCTGCTGGGCCACGAAGTACGGCCCGGCGAAGTCGACGACCTCCTTGCGGGTGTCGTTGATGGTGTAGGTGGCGATCACGAGGTCGACGCGGCCTTCCTGGATGAACGGCTCACGATTCTTGGACACCGCCTCCACGAATTCGATGTTCGCCTCTTGGTCCTCCAGGCGGCCGCCGAACAGGCCTTGGGCCATGAGCTTGGCGATCTCGATGTCGAAGCCCTCGATCTTGCCGCTGGTCGGGTTCTTCTGGCCGAACCCCGGCTGGTCGAACTTCACCCCGACGACCATCTTGCCCTTGGCTTGCAGGTTGCCCATCGTGGTGCCCGATGCGAATGTCGGGCGGACGACCGCGTCGCCGTTGTCGTC
>JAHWLA010000099.1 GCA_019347595.1 Actinomycetota bacterium | reverse complement strand
TCATCGACATCACCCACGACATCCCGCCCCACGACGTGCGGGCCGGGTCGCTGGCCCTGGTGCGCAGCGTGCAGTACCTGGCCCCCGGCGTGGTGCTGGCCGTGGTCGACCCCGGCGTGGGCACCGAGCGGCGGGGCGTGGCCGTGGAGGTGGGCGACGGTGAAGGCGTGCTCGTCGGCCCCGACAACGGGCTGCTGGCCTCGGCTGTCGCCATGGTGGGCGGGGCCACGAGGGCGGTGTCGCTGACGAACACCGAGCTCCACCTGCCCGCCCCGGGGCCGACGTTCGCCGGGCGCGACATCTTCGGGCCCGTGGCGGGCCATCTGTGCAACGGCGTCGACCTGTCCGAGCTGGGCGAGTTGGTCGACCCCATCACGCTGCGGCCGGGCGTGCTGCCCATCCCCCGGGAAGAGGGCGGCGTGCTGCACGCCGAGGTGCTGTGGGTCGACCGCTTCGGCAACGTGCAGCTCAACGTCTCGCCCGACGAGATCGAGGCGTTGGGCGACCGGGTCGCCCTCCGGTGGGGCGCCGACCAGGTGCGCACCGCCCGCCGGGCCCGCACCTACGGGGACCTCAAGCCGGGCGAAGTGGGCTTGGTGGTCGACTCCTACGGGCTGGTGTCGATCGCCCTGGACCGGCTGTCGGCCGCCCAGCAGCTCAAGATCCGGCCCGGCGACGCCGTGTCGCTGGCCGAGCCCACCTAGCGGGCCAAGACGACGAACTGCACGAAGGCCGCGCCGAAGATCAGCAGAAGCAGGGCCCCGAGGGCGATCGTCGTCCCAAGCCGCATCCCCCCACCCTACAAACCCTCGAAGTGTGCGGAGTTGGGTCGTTCCGAGCGGCCCAACTCCGCACACTTCGTCGGGTCAGGCGGCGGGGCGGTCGAAGTGGCGCAGTTGGTCGAGGACTGCGACGGCGTGGGCCGGCGCCGACGGGGCTGCTGTCGTGACCACCACGGCGTTGTCGGAGGCCAGGCGCTCGAACTGGTGGGCCGTGAAGATCGTGCCGTCGGCGGTGACGACCACCCCGACCCCCACGCGGGTGAAGTCGCCGTCGACCAGGTTCTTGTAGTGCGTGGGGCTGGCCACGAACGCCCGGTGCAGCTTGTCGATCTGCGGCCCCATGCCGACGTTCTCTCCCAGCTTGGCCCAGTCGGCGGTGACCTCGTTCTGCAAGTTGCGGTTGTGGGAGATGTTCCCGACCGCCGCCATCCGGGCCGCCCAGCGCCGGGCGATGGCGGTCAGCTCGCCGTCGACCTCGAGCGTGCCGAGCCCCTTGCTCGCCCGCAGGGCGTTGATCCTGGCCACGAAGGCGGACTCGGCGGCCTGGGGGTCGACTTCGGCGGTCGACGCCGGGGCAGGTGCACCCACCACCACCATCGCCGCCAGCACCACTCCGACCAACAGGTGTCGCAACCGCATGCGCGGTCCTCCATTCGGCAGCCCGGCGGCCGTGGGAGCCGACGCTCCGGTAGGCCCGTGGCTTTGCGCGTCCCGGGTTTCCCCGGGGTTGCCGTTTCGTGTTGCTCGTATCGTCGTCCGAAGGTGCGGCGGGCTTGACCGAGAATCGGTAGAGGCATGCGACTGCCCTCCCGCGACGCCCAAGTGGTCGCCGATGTCGATGTCTGCGTGGTGGGCGGCGGGCCTGCCGGCCTCGGTGCGGCGCTGGCCGCCGCCCGCCAAGGGGCGACCGTCTGCCTGCTGGAACGGCACGGCTTCCTGGGCGGCAACTTCACCGCCGCCTCGGTGGGCGCGGTGTGCGGGCTCTACGTCGGCACGGGCGACGGCGGCTTCGACTTCGTCACCAGGGGCGTGGCGCGGGAGGTGGCCGACGCCCTCCAGGCCGCGGGCCGAGCGGTCGGTCCCGTGCCCTTCGAGGGGACGGCCGTGCTCCTCTACGTGCCGTGGGCGGCCAAGCGCCTCTTCGACCACCTGGTGACGGCCGAGGAGCGGATCACGCTGTTCCTCCACGCCCTCGTCGCCGACGTCGTGGTGGACGAGGGCCGGGTTGAAGCCGTCGTCGTCGCCACCAAGCGGGGACCGCAGGCCGTGCGGGCCAGGTCGTTCGTGGACGCGTCCGGGGACGCCGACCTCGTGGCCTTCGCGGGCGGGACGACGACAACCGGCGACGTCAGGCAATACGCGTCGATGCAGTTCGTCCTCCAGCACGTGGGCAACGCGGACCTGAGCGCGCTCAAACCCGCGATCGCCCAGTACGGCGGGCACCTTTCCCGGGACGGCGGCGCCCTAATCCCGACCTTTCGCCCAGGCGAGTACATCGGGGCCATGACCCGGGTGCGGGCGCCCGACGGCAGCCCCCTCGACGTCACCCGCCTCGACCACGCCACCTTCGGCGAACTGGAGGGGCGGCGGCTGGCCGAGGAGGCGGCCGCCTTCGTCATCGAGCACGTGCCCGGCTTCGAGCAGGCCTTCCTGGCCGACACCGCCCCCACCCTCGGGGTGCGGGAGACCCGGCGCGTGGGGGGCGAATACGTGCTCACGGGCGACGACGTGTCGGGGCTGGCCCGCTTCCCCGACGCCGTGGCGGCGGGCGCGTGGCCCCGGGAGTACCACACCGAGGGGCGGTCGACCCGCTACGTCCACCTCCCGGAAGGCGGCTACTACCAGGTGCCGCTGCGGGCGCTGCGCCCTGCGGGCCTGCCCAACGTGTGGGTGGCGGGCCGGTGCATCTCGGCCGACACCGACGCCCTCGCCTCCGTGCGGGTGATGGGCCCGTCGATGGCCCTCGGGCAGGCGGCGGGCACGGCTGCCATGCTGGAATCTCGGGACGAAGGCGCCGCCAACGTGCAGGCTTCGCTGCGCGAGCAAGGCGCCTTCCTCGGGGAGGAACACGCGTGAATCTGGCTGCCGTCATCGAGGACCACCCGGGCGACGCCGTCGCCCTCGTCAGCCGGCACGAGCCCACGACGTACGGGGCGCTGCGCACCCAGGTGGCCGAGCTGCGGGGCGGGCTCATCCGGATGGGCGTCGAGCCCGGCGACCGGGTGGCCATCGTGGCCGCCAACAACTGGTTCTTCGCCGTCACCTACCTGGCCGTGCTCGGCGTGGGCGCGGTGGCCGTGCCGCTGAACCCCGGCAGCCCGGCCGCCGAGGTGGAGCGCGAGCTCAAGGCCGTGGGCGCCCGCGTGGTGATCACCGGCCCGGCCGGGCGCGACACGGTGTTACAGCTCGACCGGGCCGCCGCGGGCATCGACCGCCTGCTCTACAGCGGCGGCGAAGGCGACGAGCGCTTCGAGTCCCTGTTCGGCGGCGAGCCCGCGTCCCTCGTGGAACGCACACCGGACGACTTGGCTGTGCTCGTCTTCACGGCGGGCACCAGCGGCTCCCCCAAAGCGGCCATGCTCAGCCACGGCAACCTGCTGGCCAACATCGAGCAGGTGCAGAGCCACCCGGGCCGGCGGGTCACGCCTGACGACGCCCTCCTCGGCGTGCTCCCGCTCTTCCACATCTTCGGGCTGAACGTGGTGCTGGGATTGGGCCTGTCGGCGGGCGCCCGGGTCGTCCTGGTGGAGCGGTTCGACCCGGTGGCCTCGCTCGACACCCTCCAGCGCCACGGCATCACGCTGGTGGCGGGCGCCCCGCCGATGTACACGGCGTGGGCGACCATGGTGGGCGCCAATCCGGGCGCCTTCGCAACCGTGCGCCTGGCCACGTCGGGCGCCGCACCCCTCCCCGACGAGGTGCCGCCCGCCTTCCAGCAGCGGTTCGGCATCCCCATCCACCAGGGCTACGGATTGACGGAGGCGGCGCCGGTGGTCACCTCGTCACTGGTCGACCGCCCGCCTCGCCCCGGCTCCATCGGGGTGCCCCTTCCCGACATGGAGGTGCGCGTGGTCGACGAGGAGGGCGAGGACGCCTTGGTCGGCGACCCCGGCGAGATCTGGGTGCGCGGCCCCAACGTGTTCAAGGGCTACTGGCACGACGAGACGGCCACCAAGGCGGCGCTGACCGACGACGGCTGGCTGCGCACGGGCGACATCGCAGTGGCCGACGACGACGGCTGGCTCTACATCGTCGACCGCTCGAAGGACCTCATCATCGTGTCGGGCTTCAACGTCTACCCGGCCGAGGTGGAGGAGGCGCTGCTCCAGCACGCCGGCGTCGCCCAGGTGGCGGTGGTCGGCAACGCCCACCCCTACACGGGCGAGACGGTCGTCGCCTTCGTGGTGGTGGAGCCGGGCAGGCTGCTGGAGGAGGACGAGGTGATCGAGTTCTGCGCCACCCGCCTGGCCCGCTACAAGTGCCCGACCAAGGTCAACTTCGTGCCATCGCTTCCTGTCGGTCTGGCGGGGAAGCTGCTGCGGCGCGAGCTGCGCTCGGTGTAGCGGTCGTCACCAGGAAGCCGGCGAAGAGGACGACGATCCCGGCCAGCAGGGTGACCACGAAGCCGGTGATCTCGTCGAGCACCGAGTTGAGCAGGCCGCTGTTGGCGAGGATGAGCGTGCCCAGGGCGATGAGCAGGTTGCCGGCCATCACCCGGCCCCGCCGCAGCCGCCACGCGCTCCAGAGCGCCCCGCCGAACACCACCAGCGCGGCGAGGCTGGACGCCACCGCGGCCAGGATGCGGGGGAGGGGGCCGAACACCTCGCTGCCCCGGGGGACGGTGCCGGTGGGCAGGGCGGCGGTGAACGGGGCGACGGCGAGGACACCCGCGGCGAAGGCGGCGAACAGGCACACGGCCACTGCCCAGCGGTCGCCTCGGCGGGCACCGCCGAGCAGGTAGACGGTGCCGAGGGCGAGGAACGGGACGTTCACGATGGCGCCGAAGAGGAAGTAGAAGCGGAACACCGGCCCGCTCCACCCCACGCCCTCGCCCACGGCCAGGGCGGCAGCGGCCAGGGCGAACATGGCCAGGGCAGCGGTCCAGGCCAGCTCGTGGCGCCGCCGCCGGGCCAGCCAGCGCTCGTAGGTCGACATGGCGAACGCCAGCCCGACCAGCGCAGCCCCGGTGGCGAGTGCGGTGTGCAGCATCCCCCGCATTCTGGTCCCCCGATCACGCGCTCTAGCGCGCGATCGGGGGACCAGAAGCCGGGGTGGGGTGGCTCGTGAACTCGTGAAGCGGTGCACATGGTCGGTACGATGCGGCCATGGTGGAGCGATCGCGGCGACGGATTCCCGAGGCGACCGTCGCCCGCCTGCCCCTCTACCTGCGCAGCCTGCTGGAGATGGCCGAGTCGAAGACCACCACCATCTCCTCCGAGCGTCTGGCCGAGCTGGCCGGCGTGAACGCCGCCAAAGTGCGCAAGGACCTCTCCTACCTCGGCTCCTACGGCACGCGCGGCGTCGGCTACGACGTGGAGTTCCTGCTGTACCAGATCAGCCGCGAACTGGGACTCACGCAGGACTGGCCCGTCGTCATCGTGGGCCTCGGCAACCTGGGCCACGCCCTGGCCAACTACCGGGGGTTCATGGCTCGCGGGTTTCGAATCGTGGCGCTGGTCGACGCCGACCCGTCCAAGGTGGGCGAGCGCATCGGCGACCTGGCCGTGCGCCACGTCGACGACCTGCCCGCCATCGCCGCCGACGAGGGGATCGCCATCGGCATCATCGCCACGCCCGCGTCGGTCGCTCAGGAAGTGGCCGACCGGCTGGTGGCAGCAGGGGTCACCTCCGTCCTCAACTTCGCCCCGGCCGTGCTGACCGTCCCGGCGCACGTCTCGCTGCGCAAAGTCGACCTCTCGATCGAGCTCCAGATCCTCAGCTTCTACCAGCAGCGCCGGGTGGCGGCCGAGCAGGCGCTCGCCGCGCCCCCGGCCGCGTCCGCCCCCGCCTCGGCCGACGAGGCGGCGACCGCCTGACATGGCCGTCGACGTGCCCGTCTACCCCGTCAACCTCATCGTGCGGGGGCGGCGGTGCCTGGTGGTCGGCGGCGGTGCGGTGGCCGCCCGCAAGGTGGAAGGGCTGGTGGCGGCCGAGGCCGTCGTCCACGTCGTGGGCGTGATCGTGGCCGACGCCATCAAAGCCCAGCCGGTCACGTGGGAGGAGCGGGCCTACCGACGGGGCGAGGCGGCTGACTACCGCCTGGTGGTCAGCGCCACCGACGACCCCGCCGTCAACCGGGCCGTGTTCGAGGACGGCGAGGCGGCAGGCGTGTGGGTCAACGCCGCCGACGACCCCGCCAACTGCTCGGTCATCCTGCCCGCCGTCAGCCGCCGCGGTCCCATCGTGGTGGCGGTGTCGACGGGCGGCCACAGCCCGGCGTTGTCGGCCTGGCTGCGCCGCCGCATCGACGGGGAACTGGGCCCGGAGTACGAGGTGTTGGTGCAACTGCTGTCCGAGGAGCGCGACGCCATCCGGGCGTCCGGGCGGTCGGCGGAGGATCTCGACTGGCAGAAGGCGCTGGACTCCGAGATGCTGGAGTTGATCCGGGCCGGCCAGGTCGAACAAGCAAGGGAGCGCCTGCAGGCGTGTCTGTCGTCGTCGTAGGGCTGAACCACCGCACGGTGCCTCTCGAGGTGCTGGAGCGCATGACGGTGAGCGATGCCCGTCTACCCAAGGCGCTGGCCGACCTGTGCTCGCGCGACAACCTCGGTGAGGCGGTCGTGCTCTCCACGTGCATGCGCACGGAGATCTACATCGTGGCCGACACATTCCACGGCGCCGTGCAGGACGTTCGCAACTTCCTGAGCGAGCTGTCGTTCGCTCCGCCCGAGGTCTTCTCCGACCACCTCTACTCGTTCTACGAGGACGCCGCCGTCTCGCACCTGTTCAAGGTGGCGTCGGGGTTGGACTCGGCCGTGGTCGGCGAGACCGAGATCCTCGGCCAGGTCAAGGACGCCTGGGTGCGGGCTGCCGCCGAGAAGGCGTGCGGGCCGGTGCTCGGCGCTCTGTTCCGCCACGCCGTCGAGGTCGGCAAGCGGGTGCGCTCGGAAACGGGCATCTCCCGGGGCACCACCTCGGTGTCGCAGGCGGCCGTGCAGATGGCGGCCGAGAAGCTGCGGGGCTTGTCGGGCCGCCGCATCCTGGTGCTGGGCGCGGGCGACATGGGCGAGGGCATGGCGGTTGCCTTGGCCGGCTCGGTGGGCGACGGCGAGGTCCTGGTCGCCAACCGCACGCGGGCTCGCGCCGCGGCCCTGGCGGCCCGGGTGGGCGGACGGGTGGTCGATTTCGGCTCGCTGGGCTCGGCCCTGACCGAGGCTGACGTGCTGCTGACCTCCACCGGCTCGCCGTCGGTGCTGGTCGACGCGGGCGAGATGGCCGTGGTGATGGAGGAACGGCAGGGGCGCCCGTTGCTCATCGTCGACGTGGCCGTGCCCCGTGACGTCGACCCCGCCGTGGCCTCGTTGCCTGGCGTGACCCTGCTCGACATGGACGACCTGCGGGCCTTCGCCGACGCTGGGCTGGCGGGCCGGCGTCGCGAGATCGCGCGGGTGCAGCAGATCATCGCCGAGGAGGTCGAGCGCCACACGGCGACCGCCTCCGCTCGCGAGCTGTCCCCCTTGATCGTGGCCCTGCGGGCCCGGGGCGAAGACGTGCGGGCCGCCGAACTGGAGCGGTTCCGGGCCAAGCTCGACGCGCTGTCGCCCGCCGACCGGGAGACGGTCGAGGCCTTGACCAAGGGCATCCTGGCCAAGCTCCTGCACGAGCCGACCGTGCGGCTCAAGGAGGCGGCGGGCTCGCCTCGCGGCGATCGGCTGGCGGACGCCCTGCGAGCCCTGTTCGACCTCTGATGCTGCGGGCCGCCACGCGCGGGAGCGCGCTGGCCCGGTGGCAAGCCGCCCACGTCGCCTCGCTCCTGGGAGTGGAGGTCGAGCTCGTGGTGGTGGAGACGACCGGCGACCAGCGCCAGGACGTGCCGATCTGGGAGATCGGCGGCACAGGGGTGTTCGTCAAGGAGGTGCAGGCGGCCGTCCTCGACGGGCGGGCGGACTTCGCCGTTCACTCGGCCAAGGACCTGCCGTCGGAGGGACACCCGTCGCTCGTGATCGCGGCGGTGCCCGAACGGGGCGACCCGCGTGATGCGCTGGTGGGGTCGTCGCTGGATGCGTTGCCGCCGGGCGGCGTGGTGGCGACGGGGTCGGTACGGCGGCGGGTGCAGTTGGCGGAGCGCCGGCCCGATCTCACCTTCGCCGGGCTGCGGGGCAACATCGACACGCGGCTGCGCAAGGCGGCCGACTACGACGCGGTGGTGATGGCGGTCGCGGCGCTGCAACGGCTGGGACGGGAGTCGGCAGTGGCCGAGGTGCTGTCGGTCGACGTGATGCTGCCCCAGGTGGCGCAAGGCGCGTTGGCCGTGGAGTGCCGGGCCGACGACGAGGCGACGGCTGCGGTGTTGGCGGGGATCGAGCATGCGGCTTCGCGGCAGGCGGTCGACGCCGAGCGTGCATTCCTGGCGGCGCTCGGCGGCGGCTGCGACCTGCCGGTGGGCGCCTACGCGGTGGTCGGTCACGACGGCGTGCTGACGCTGCGGGCGATGTTGGGCGCGTCGGATGGACACACGGTGCTGCGGGCGTCGGAGTCCGTGCCGGTGGCGGAGGGCGAGGCGTTGGGCCGCGAGCTGGCCGCCCACCTCCTGGCCACGGTGCCCACGTGACCCCCACTCTGGAGTACATACCGTACGGAATCCGTACGGTATGTACTCGGGACGGGGGGTGGGGGGCGTGACGGTGTACCTGGTGGGGGCGGGGCCGGGAGACCCCGGGCTCATCACCGTGCGGGGGGCCGAGGTGCTGCGGCGGGCCGACGTGGTGGTCTACGACCGCCTGTCCGTCTCGACGCTCCTCGACCTTGCCCCGCCGACGGCCGAGCGCATCTCGGTGGGCAAGACGCCGCGCGGCCCGTCCACCTCGCAGGAGGAGATCAACGCCCTGCTCGTCGAGCGGGGCAAGTCGGGCCAGGAGGTCGTCCGGCTCAAGGGTGGCGACCCCTTCGTGTTCGCCCGGGGCGGTGAGGAGGCCCGCGCCCTGCTCGACGCGGGCGTGCCCTTCGAGATCGTGCCCGGCATCACCTCGGCCATCGCCGCCCCCGCGTATGCCGGTGTCCCCGTCACCCATCGCGGCATGTCGACGTCGTTCACCGTCGTCACCGGCCACGAGGACCCGTGGGCCGCCACCGAGACCGACTGGGACGCGGTGGCCCGGGTGGGCGGCAC
>JAHWLA010000098.1 GCA_019347595.1 Actinomycetota bacterium | reverse complement strand
CTTGCCGCCGGCGGCCGACCCCTTCCCCTATGTCGCGGCAGCCGCCGCCCGCGGCCCGGCCTTGGTGCTCGCCCCCTCGGTGGGAGCGGCGGCGCACGTGGCCGGCCGCCGGCGCCGGCAGGGCCCGCCCGGGGCGCGGGCGCCGCGCGGCAGCGCGCGGGCCGCGGCGGGCGGCGCCACCGGGGTGGGCGCTCGGGCGGCGGCGTGGGCTCCGGTGCCCGGCCTCGCCGCCGTGGTGGTGCTCGACGCCCACGACGAGGTGTACCAGGAGGAACGGGCGCCCACCTGGAACGCCTGGCAGGTCGCCGCCGAGCGGGCCCGCCGCGCCGGCGTTCCCTGCGTGCTGCTGTCGTCGTGCCCCACGCTCGACCTCCTGCATTGGGACGCAGAGCCACTGGTCCCGTCGCGAGCCGAGGAGCGCGCGGGGTGGCCGGCGGTCGTCGTCGTGGACCGTCGACAGGACGATCCCCGCTCCGGCCTCTACTCCGAGCGACTGGTCCACGCGCTGCGCGACGGCGGCCGCGTCGTCTGCGTCCTCAACCGGAAAGGCCGCGCCCGTCTCCTCGCCTGCGCGGCGTGCGGCGAGCTGGCGCGGTGCACCGAGTGCGCCAGTGCCGTCGAGCAGGCCGACGACCGCCTGCGCTGCCGCCGGTGCCTCACCGAACGGCCGATGCTGTGCGCGGCGTGCGGGGCGCAGCGGCTGAAGAACGTGCGAGCCGGCGTGACTCGCGTCCGCGAGGAGCTGGAGGCGTTGGCGGGCAGGCCGGTGGCGGAGGTGACGGGGGAGTCCGACGACATCCCGGACGCCGGTGTGCTCGTCGGCACCGAGGCAGTGCTGCACCGGGTGGCGCGGGCCGACGTGGTGGCGTTCCTCGACCTCGACCAGGAGCTGACCGTCCCCCGCTTCCGGGCCGCCGAGCAGGCGCTCGCCCTGCTAGCGCGCGCCGCCCGCCTCGTCGGGGGTCGGGGCGGCGGTCGCCTGCTGATCCAGACGCGTGTCCCCGACCACGAAGTGGTGGCTGCCGCACTGCATGCCGATCCGGCGCGGGTCACAGCAGCCGAAACCGCCCGGCGCCGGGCGCTGCGGTTCCCGCCGTACGCGGCCATGGCAACGGTGAGCGGGGAGGCGGCCGACGAGTTCGCGGCCGCGCTGCCCGTCGACCTCGAGCGGCTCGGCCCTGTCGACGGCCGCTGGTTGGTGCGAGCCCCCGATCACCGCACGCTCTGCGACGCGCTGGCCGCCACCGCTCGCCCCGGTGGCCGCCTGCGCGTCGAGGTCGACCCGCTGCGCGCCTGACGCCACCCCCCTCGACTCGTACGCGGAACACGGCCGTTTGCCGCTGTTTCGCGTACGAGATCGGGAAGGGCCGGGCGCACCGCATCCCGTCCGCCGTCCGGCCGCGGCGGTACGGTGGCCGCATGATGACCGGCGAGTTCCTCCTGTTCGGCGGGTTGTTCAGCCTCATCAGCCAGGTGCTCGTCTTCGTCCTCGTCCTGCTCGTCGCAGTCGCCGTGGCCACCGGCCGGGGCGAGCCGGACCCGGGGCGCACCCGGCTCCGAGCGACCTACCTCTGCACCGTGGTGTTCCTCTCGCTGTTCGCCACCCTGTTCTCCGCCGGTGCCGCCGTCGGATCGCTCGTGCAGGCCATCGGCGAGGGCGGCGGTGACGCCGGTCCCGAGTTCGAACTGAGCCCGCGCTTCGGCGACGACGGCTTCGAGATCGCCGAGCAGTTCGGCGAGTTCGACGGCGACCGGGGCAGCGAGGGCGCCGTCTCCGGCATGGTGCAAGGGGTCGTGTTCGCGCTGGTGGCGGGCGGTGTGCTGCTGTACCACCGCAACAAGCTCCAGGAGCTGCAGCGCGAGCCGGGTTTCGGCGACGCCCCCGCTGCCGCCGTGCTCCACACGTATCTCTACGCCTCGTCGATCGTCGGCCTCATCGCCTTCGTGGTGGCGGGGGCGATCGCCCTGCACGCTTTGGCAGAGGTCGTCGCCCCGGGATCGCTTTCAACGGACGACCCCGACACAGTGCGGGAGGAGGCGGTGCGCCGCGTGTTCACTGCGGCGTTCGTCGCCCTGGCATCACTCGCCGTCGTGGTTTTCCACCAGCGCGAGCGCGAGGCGATGGACGCCCCGGAGGCCCCGGAGGCGGCGCCGCCGGGCGACCCGATGGAGGGCGACTACCCGATAGCCTGAGCGGCATGGCCACGTACACCATCCGCGTCTTCGGCGACCCCGTGCTGAAGCAGCGGGCCGCCGAAGTGGCCGAGGTGGACGCCGCCGTCGTCCGGCTGGTGGAGGACATGGTGGAGACCATGTACGCGGCGCCCGGCGTGGGCTTGGCGGCCCCGCAGGTCGGCGTGCAGAAGCGGTTGTTCGTCTACGACGTGGGCGACGGGCCGCAGGCCATCGTCAACCCCCGCATCGACGCGTCCGACGGCGAATGGGACTTCGACGAGGGATGCCTGTCGGTGCCCGGTCTCTACTGGACGATCACACGGCCGAAGACAGTGCACCTCGTCGGCTACGACCTCGAGGGCAACGAGCTGTCCATCGAGGCCGACGAGTACCTGGGCCGGGTCTTCCAGCACGAGCTCGACCACCTCGACGGCACGCTGTTGCTCGATCGTCTCGATGCCGACCAGCGCAAGGAAGCCATGCGCGTCCTGCGCAGCCGGGCGCTCGACCTGTCGGCCACAGCCGACAGCGAACTGCGCGCCCCGGGCCGGCCCTGACCCGGCTCGCCTACCTCGGCACGCCCCAGGCGGCGGTCCCGCCTCTGGAGGCGCTGGTGGCCGACGGCCACGACGTGGCGCTCGTCGTCACCCAGCCCGACCGACGACGGGGACGCGGCGCGGCCACCATGCCGAGTCCCGTCAAGGAGGCGGCCGAGAAACACGGCATCCCCGTGACCGAACGGGTCGACGACGTGCTCGACGCCGACGTGCCGCTGGGTGTCGTCGTGGCGTTCGGCCGGCTCATCAAGCCGCATGTGCTGGAGCGGGTACCGATGGTGAACGTGCACTTCTCGCTCCTGCCGCGCTGGCGGGGCGCCGCCCCGGTGGAGCGGGCGATCCTGGCGGGCGACACCGAGACGGGCGTGTGCCTGATGCAGTTGGAGGAGGGGCTCGACACCGGTCCCGTCTACGCCGTGGAGCGGGTGGCCATCGGCCCCGACGAGTCGGCCGATTCGCTGCGTTCGCGCCTCGTCACGGTGGGGACGCGGTTGCTCGTCGAGCGGCTGCGCGACGGGCTTGGCGAACCGGTGCCGCAGGCAGGCGAGCCGACGTATGCAGCCAAGCTCGAGCCCGAGGACTTTCGGCTCGACTGGTTCCGCCCGCACGAGGAGCTCCATGCCGTGGTACGGCTGGGGCGGGCGTGGACCACGTTCCGGGGCAAGCGCCTGCGCGTGCACGCCACCCGACGGGTGACGGCCGCCGCGGGCGTGCCGGGGGAGATCGAGAACCTCGTCGTCGCCGCGGGTGACGGCGGGGGGTTGGCGCTAGTCGAGGTGCAGCCCGAGGGGAAGGGCCCCCAGCCCGCCGCGGCGTGGGCCAACGGCGCCCGCCTCCAGCCCGGCGAACGCCTCGGTGTCTGACCTCCATCACCACCGCGGTTCTGGTCCCCCGATCGCGCGCTCTGACGCGCGATCGGGGGACCAGAACGCCAGGGTGGTGGCGATGCAGGCGTTGCTGCGCATCGAGGAGGGCGCCTACGCCAACCTCGTCGTCCCGCAACTGCTGGACGACAGCGACCTGTCGGCCCGCGACCGGGCCTTCGTGACCGAGCTGGTCTACGGGGCGACGCGCATGCGGCGGGGCTGCGACTGGCTGGTTGACCGCTTCGTCGACGACAAGCGCACGCTCGACGCCGACGTGCGCGCGGCGCTGCGCCTGGGCGCCTACCAACTCGCCTTCCTCCAGACGCCGCCGCACGCCGCGGTGTCCGCCACGGTGTCGGCCGCACCGGTGCGGGCCCGCGGCCTTGTCAACGCCGTGCTGCGCAAGGTGGCCGGCGCGCTGCCCGTCCGTTGGCCCGACCCCGCCACCAAGCTCAGCTATCCCGACTGGGTCGTCCGCCGCCTGGCCGCCGACATCGGCATCGACGCGGCGGGCGCGGCGCTGGAGCAGATGAACATCGCTCCCACGGTGACCGAGCGCGAGGACGGTTACGTGCAGGACGAGGCGTCGCAGTGGGTGGCGGCCTACGTGGGCGCCCAGCCGGGGGCGCGGGTCGCCGACCTGTGCGCGGCGCCGGGCGGCAAGGCCACCGCCATGGCGTCGGACAAGCCCGCGCTGGTCGTCGCCTCCGACGTCCTCGACCACCGCGTCGGCCTCGTGCAGTCGAACGTCCGTCGGCTGCGGCTCGGCAACGTGGCTGTGCTCCAAGCCGACGGCCGCCGCCCGCCCTATCCGCCCGCCACGTTCGATCGCGTCCTGCTCGACGCCCCGTGCTCGGGCCTCGGCGTGCTGCGCCGTCGCCCCGACGCGCGATGGCGCATCGAGCCTGGAGACATCGAGCGCCTGGCCGCCCTCCAGCGGGACCTGCTCGACGCGGCCGTCGACCTGGTGAAGCCGGGCGGTGTCCTCGTCTACTCGGTGTGCACGCTCACCCTGGCGGAGTCGGCCGACATCGACGCCTGGCTCGCCGCCGCCCACCCGAACCTCGTGGCACTCCCGCCGCCGCCCGCCCCGTGGGAACCGCTGGGCCGGGGCGCCCGCCTCCTCCCGCAGACGGCCGGAACCGACGGCATGTACGTGCTCGGGCTGCGCAGGGCGGACCGGTAGGGTTGGCGCCGATGGCGCGCATCGCCCCTTCCATCCTCTCGGCCGACTTCGCGGCGTTGGCCGAAGCCGTCGACCTCGTCACGCCCGAGACCGACATGCTCCACGTCGACGTGATGGACGGCCACTTCGTGCCCAACCTGACCATCGGCCCGCCCGTGGTCGCGTCGCTGCGCAAGCACACCGACCTCTACCTCGACTGCCACCTCATGATCACCAACCCGGAGAAGTACCTCGAGCCCTTCCGCAAGGCGGGGGCCGACGGGTGCTCGGTGCACGTGGAGATCGGAGGCACCGACGAGCTCATCGAGCAGATGCGCAGCCTCGGCCTCGACGTGGGACTGGCGGTCAACCCCGACACCCCGTACGAGGCTTTCGAGCCTTACTTCGACCGCATCGACCTGTTGCTGCTGATGACGGTCTTCCCGGGGTTCGGCGGGCAGTCGTTCATTGCGGACGTGATGCCCAAGGTGCGCCGCACCCGCGACGAGCTCGACCGCCGCGGCCTGTCGGTCGCCATCCAGGTCGACGGCGGGATCAACGAGGAGACGGCGCGCATCGCCGCCGTAGCGGGGGCCGACGTGTTCGTGGCGGGCAACGCCATCTTCCGGGCGGACGACCCGCGCGCCGCCGCCCGCCGCATCCGCCAGGCGGCGGCGGTCGCCGCGTGACCCTGCGGGCGAAGGTCCTCACCGTCTCCGACGGCGTGGTGGCAGGGACGAGGGAGGACCGCTCCGGCGATGCGCTCGTCGAGCGGCTGACCGCGGCCGACTTCGATGTCGAGGAGCGCCGGGTGGTCGCCGACGGCATCGACTCGGTGGCGTTCGCCCTGCGCGAGATGGCCGCCCGCTTCACCGGCCTCATCGTGACGACCGGCGGCACCGGCTTCGGCCCGCGCGACCTCACGCCGGAAGGCACCAAAACGGTGCTCGACCGCGACGCGCCGGGGCTGGCGGAAGCCATGCGACTGGTCAGCCCGCTCGGCCGCCTTTCCCGTGCCGCGGCCGGGACGCTCGACCACGCGCTGATCCTCAACACGCCCGGTTCCACCAATGGCGCGGTGGAGTGCCTCGACGCGGTGCTCGACGTGCTCCCGCACGCCTTGGCGCTCCTGCGCGGCGAGCACCCGCACTGACGCCCGCCCCGCCCGCCCGCCCCGCCCGCCCGCCCGCCCCGCCCCGCCCCGCCCCGCCCCGGAACCTGCGTAGAAAACGGCGCGCAAAACAACGCGATCCGTACGCAAGTTCGGCGTGGGGGTGCGGTACGGTCTGCGCCGTGCGCCGCCGACTCTCCTTCGCCGTCCTGCTGACCGTCGTCCTCGTGGGGGCCTGCAACGGCGACGCCGACGACAGCGCCGACGACACCAGCACGACCACGGGGCCCGGCGTGACGGTGCAGGCCACGACCACGGCCGTGGTCGCCACCGACTTCGCCTTCGATCCCGCGACCGTCCAGGTGAGTGCCGGTTCACCCGTCGCCCTGCGCGTGTCGAACAAGGGCAACGCGCCGCACACCTTCACCGTCGACGCCCTGGCCATCGACCAGGAGGTAGACCCCGGGGAGGAGGTCGAGGTGCTGATCCAGGCCCCCACGGCCGCCTCCCACGTCTTCTACTGCCGCTTCCACCGGGCCCAGGGCATGGAGGGCACGCTCCTCGTCGGCTGACCGGCCCGGTGATCCGGGATTGACGCCGGGACATCGGAATGGTGCACTGAGAGTGGCAATTTCAGGCAATCGGGCGGGCTGGGGACACAATGAACAAGCGCACTCTCGTCGGCGTCGCCGTCGCGGCCACGTCACTCCTCGCAGCGGCGTTCCCCGCAGGGGCGACAACGCCGGAGGGGCCGGCCACGCAGCCGCTCAGGTCGGCGTCGGTCACCCCGACGAGCGTGGAGGCCGGCACCGGCGGGTCGAACTTCGTCCTCACTTACGAAACGGGTGACCGCCCGTTCCGGGGCACTGTTCGCACGGTGATCCCCGCCGGGTGGTCGGTGCCGCAGACGGCGGACGCCTCGGCCGCCGGGTATCTCTCCCTCTCGCTCGACACGTGCCGGCGCGGCGCGCTCGGGGCCGTCACCGGAACCGGCCCGTGGACCGTCACCGTCGACGGCGTCACCTGCCGGCAGACCACGTCGTTCACGCTCCGCTACGGCAACGTGCAGGTCCCCACGACAGCGGGACCGGCCGAGCTGACCACCACCTCCGCCTTCGCGGGCTCACCCGTGTTCACCGGGGTCGAGGTTCAGCCGGTCGTCACCCTGCGCCCCGGACCCGCTCGGTGGCTGACCGTCGCCGGCCATCCCGACCGCACGACGGCGGGCACCGCGCAGCCCTTCACCGTCACCGGCGTCGACCAGTACGGCAATACCAACGCGCCCGTCGAGGGGACCGTGGCCTTCAGCAGCACGGACTCGCGCGCCACGCTTCCGGCGCCGTCGCCCGTCCCCGGGGGGTCGGCCGCCTTCACCGCCACCCTCGTCACCGCGGGCACCCAGTCGATCACGGCGGCGCGCACCGGCGACGGATCGGTTCACGGCACGCAGGCGGGCATCGTGGTCGCGCCCGCCGCCCTGGCATCGATCACGCTGTCGCCGTCGTCGGCCACCGTGCCCGCGGGCGTCGCCCAGCCCTACGCGGCCGAAGGTTTCGATGCCTACGGCAACAGCCGCGGCACGGTCACGCCCACGCTGTCGATCAGCCCCGACGGCACCTGCGACGCCGTGTCGTGCACGGCGACCACAGCAGGCGCCCACACCGTCACGGGCACGGTGGACGGCATCTCCGACACCGCCGACGTGACCGTGGTGCCCGACGAGGTGGCCTCCCTGTCCGTGAGCGGGTACCCGACGACGACAACGGCGGGCACCCCTGCCGGCGTCACCGTGACCGCGCTCGACCAGTACGGCAACGTGGTCACCGACTACGACGGCACGGTCGCCGTCACCAGCAGCGACCCGCAGGCCCAGCTTCCCGCCGACGGCGCCCTCAGCGACGGCGTCGGCACGTTCTCTGTCGAGCTGCGCACGGCGGGCACGCACTCGATCACGGCCACCGACACCGCCATGCTCGCGGTCACCGGCACGCAGTCGGGCGTCAACGTCGCCGCCGGCCCGTTGGCCCACCTCCACCTCGACCCGCCGACCGCCTCGTTGAAGGCGGGCCAGTCGCAGACGTTCACGGCCACAGGCACCGACGCCTACGGCAACCCCGTGGGCTCGCAGTCGCCCGTCTACTCGGTGAGCCCCACAGGGACGTGCGTCGACAGCACCTGCGAGTTCCGTCGTCCCGGCGTGCAGACCGTCACCGGCACGGTCGGGAGCGTGACCGGCACGGCCACCGTCACCGTCGCCGAGAACACAGTGGTCGTGCAGCCGGAGACGATCGCCGACGCCGTCGACGGTGAGGCGTACAGCGCCCAGTTCAGCGCCACCGGCACCGTCGGTTCCGCGGCCTTCTTCGACGTGTACGGCGAGCTGCCGCCCGGCCTGGCGATGTCGTCGACGGGTGCCCTCACCGGCACGCCGAACACCGTGGGCGTGTTCACCTTCGACGTGCGCGCCACCGACGAGAACGGCGTGCGCGGCATCCGCCGCTACACAGTCCGAGTGATTCCTGCCGTCGTCGTCGACCGGGGCGCGGTGGCCTACGGCGATGTCGCCGTTACCGCCTCGGAGACCGAAGTCGTCACTGTGACGAACCAGGGCAGCCAGCCGGTCGTGCTCGGTTCCCGGAGCACCACGAACGCGGGCAACTTCGCGGCGGTGGACGACACGTGCTTCACCGTCGAGCCGCTCGCGCCCGGCGCGTCGTGCACCTCGGGCGTGCGCTTCTCGCCGCAGACCGAAGCGGCGCACACCGGACAGATCGCCTGGCACTTCTTCCGGGAGAGCGACGGGCGCAGCTTCTCGGCGCGCGTGAACCTGTCGGGCGCCGGCGTCTCGCCGTTGGTCGTCGACCGCACCGGCATCGCCTACGGCGACGTGCCGGTGACGAGCTCGGCCACCGAGGTGGTCACCGTCACCAACCGGGGCGGCGCGCCGATGACGCTGTCGTCGCGGAGCACCTCCAACGCGTCGAACTTCTCCGCCGTCGACGACACCTGCTTCACCGCCGAGCCGCTGGCGCCGGGCGCGTCGTGCACCTCGGGCGTGCGCTTCGGGCCCCAGGCCACCGGCGCGCATCTCGGCGAGGTCGCCTGGCACTTCGCCGGCGACGGCGGCATATCGGCGAGCGTGCGCGTGAACCTGTCGGGCGCCGGCGTCTCGCCGTTGGTCGTCGACCGCACCGGCATCGCCTACGGCGACGTGCCGGTGACGAGCTCGGCCACCGAGGTGGTCACCGTCACCAACCGGGGCGGCGCGCCGATGACGCTGTCGTCGCGGAGCACCTCCAACGCGTCGAACTTCTCCGCCGTCGACGACACCTGCTTCACCG
>JAHWLA010000097.1 GCA_019347595.1 Actinomycetota bacterium | reverse complement strand
ACAAGCTGGCCGCCCTCCCCGGGCACCTCGCCATCGGCCACACCCGCTACTCCACCACCGGGTCGAGCACGTGGCGCAACGCCCAGCCCGTGTACCGCCGCAACGGCGAGTCCGGGTTCGCTCTGGGGCACAACGGCAACCTCACCAACACCGCCGAGCTGGCCGAGGCGGCGGGCATGCTGCCCGGCACCGTCGCCAGCGACAGCGACCTGGTGGCCGAGCTCATCGCCGCCGCCTGCCCGGCGGAGGACAACCAGCGCAGCGACGGCCGCGATCTGGAGACGGCGCTCACCCAGGTGCTCCCCATGCTCGAAGGGGCGTTCTCCTTCGTGCTCATGGACGCCGCCCACCTCATCGGCGTGCGCGACCCCAACGGCTTCCGCCCCCTGTGCCTGGGCAAGGTCGACACCGGCTGGGTGCTCGCTTCGGAGACCCCGGCCCTCGACGTCATCGGCGCCCACTTCGTCCGGGAGATCGAGCCGGGCGAGATGATCGTCATCGACGCCACCGGCCCGCGCTCGGTGCATCCGTTCCCGCCCGAACGAGTCAGCCCGAAACTGTGCATCTTCGAGTTCGTCTACTTCGCCAGGCCCGACAGCCGCCTGTACGGCAAGGAGGTCCACGGCGCCCGCCGCCGCATGGGCGAGCTGCTGGCCGAGCAGGCGCCGGTCGAGGCCGACATGGTGATGGGCGTGCCCGACTCCGGCGTGCCCGCGGCCGAGGGCTACGCCAAGCACAGCGGCATCCCCTACGGCCAGGGCCTGGTGAAGAACCGCTACATCGGCCGCACGTTCATCGCCCCCAGCCAGGACATGCGCAGCCGGGGCGTGCGCCGCAAGCTCAACCCCCTGCGGGAGAACATCACGGGCAAGCGCCTGGTCGTCGTCGACGACTCGATCGTCCGCGGCACCACCACCCGCCAGATGGTGCGCATGCTGCGCGACTCGGGGGCCGCCGAGGTCCATCTGCGGGTGTCGTCGCCGCCCTACAAGTGGCCGTGCTTCTACGGCATCGACACCGGCACCCGGTCGGAGCTGTTGGCGGCGACCATGACTGTCGGCGAGATCAAGGACTACCTCGACGTCGACTCCATCGCCTACCTGTCGATCGAGAACCTCGTCGCCGCCATCGACACGCCCGGCGCCGGGTTCTGCTCGGCCTGCCTCACCGGCGAGTACCCGACCGAGGTGCCCGTGGCCCTGTCGAAACACGTCTTGGAGGACGCACCCCAACATGTCTGAGCCCGGGGGCGACGCGGCCGAGCCGCTCACCTACGCAGGGGCCGGTGTCGACATCGCCGCCGGCGAAGAGGCCGTCGAGCGCATCAAGCGCCACGTCCGCTCGACCATCCGTCCCGAGGTCATCGGCGACATCGGCGGGTTCGGCGGCCTGTTCGCCTTCGCGGCCGATCGCTACCGCGAGCCCGTGCTGGTCAGCTCCACCGACGGCGTCGGCACCAAGGCGCTCGTCGCCAAGGCGGCCGGGCGCTTCACGACGATCGGCATGGACCTCGTCGCCATGTGTGTCGACGACCTGGTGTGCCAGGGCGCCGAGCCGTTGTTCTTCCTCGACTACATCGCTGTGGGCCGCCTCGACCCCGACCACATCGAGCAACTGGTGGAGGGCGTGGCGAAGGGGTGCAAGCAGGCAGGGTGCGCCCTGATCGGCGGCGAGATGGCCGAGCACCCCGGCGCCATGGACCCCGGCGAGTTCGACCTGGTGGGTTTCGCCGTCGGCGTCGTCGAGCGCGACAGCGTCATCACCGGCGACCGACTGGAGCCCGGTGATGTGCTCATCGGCCTGCCGTCACCCGGCCTCCGCTCCAACGGCTACTCGCTGGCCCGCCACGTCTACTTCGACATCGCCCGCCGAGGGCTCGACGACCCGGCGTGGAAGGGTGCGCATCGCACGGTGGCCGACGAGCTCCTCGAGCCGTCGGTGATCTACGCGCCCGCCATCACCGCGCTGCTGCGCGAGGTGGACGTGCGCGGCGTTGCGCACATCACCGGCGGCGGCATCCCCGGCAACCTCGCACGTCTCCTTCCCGACAACCGCGACGCGGTGGTGCGTCGCAGTGACTGGGAGCCGCCCCCCGTGTTCACCGAGATCCAGCGCCTCGGCGCCATCGCCGACGACGAGATGTCGCGGGTGTTCAACATGGGCATCGGCATGGTCGTGGCCGTGCCGCCCGTGGACGTGTTCCGCGCCATCGACCTCCTGCGCGAGCGCGGCCACTATGCAATACGGGTGGGTGAGATCACGGCAGGGCGCGGCGTCGTCCACCTGGAGCGCTAGATGGCCCGGGTCCTGATCGTCGACGACGAGCCCGACATCCTGCTCATGCTGCGGGTCAACCTGGAGGCCGACGGCTTCGACACGGCGTTGGCGGCCGACGGGGAAACGGCGCTCCAGCGGATCGCCGAGGACCGCTTCGACCTCATGCTGCTCGACGTCATGATGCCGGTCATGGACGGCTGGGGTGTGCTGGAGAACCTGCGCCGGGTGCCCGACCCGCCCAAGGTGATCGTGGTGTCGGCCAAGTCGTCGGACCGCGACATCACCCGCGCCATCGAGAGCGGCGCCCTCGACTACCTGACCAAGCCATTCAGCCCGGCCGAGCTCGGCATGCTGGTGCAGAAGGTGGTCGGCTTCTCGGCAGCCGAAGCCGAGGCGCACCGCCGCGCCCGCCTGGCCCGCATCATCCCGGCCGCCGGCGTCTGAGCGAAGCCAGCCGTGGCCGACCTCGAGGCGCTGCGTCGCCACCTGCTGGAGCACTCCGTCCGCCGGGGCGACTTCGTGTTGAAGTCGGGACAGCGGAGCTCGTGGTTCATCGACTCCAAGCAGACGGCGTGCCGCCCCGACGGGCTGCTGCTCATGGCCGACGCCGCCCTCGATGCCATCCCGGCCGAGGCGACCGCCATCGGGGGGCTCACCATGGGGGCCGACCCGGTGGCGTTCGGCGTCGCTGCGGTGGCCGCCACCCGGGGGCGCGGCCTGAAGGCGTTCAGCGTGCGCAAGGAGGCCAAGGACCACGGGCCGGGCGGTCGCATCGCCGGAGCCCTGGAGCCCGGCGACAAGGTGGTGATCACCGAGGACACGGTCACGCGCGGGACGTCGTTGCTGGAGGCGGCGGCCGTGGTGCGGGAGTTCGGGGCGGACGTGGTGCAGATCGTGGTGCTGGTCGACCGGGGCGGCACGTGCGCGGCCATGGCGGCGGAGGCGGGCATCCCGTTCACCGCCCTGGTCACCGCCCCCGACCTCGGTTTCCCCTACGAAGGCGCCTGAACGACGAGGTCAGTGGTGGAGGTCGTCGGGCGTGCGGAACAGGCGGACGCCGGCCACGGCCTCGATGCGCCGCTCGGCCAACCGTTCCGCCGCCACCGCGGTGGTGACGCCCTCGGCCGCCGCCGTCTCCAGGACGGCGTCCGTGGTGTCGTAGATGCGCCGCACCTGCTCGTAGGCCCGCTCCTGGTGATAGCCGACCAGCTCCTCGGCGATGTTGATGATTCCGCCCGCGTTCACGATGAAGTCCGGGGCGTACAGGACCCCCGCCTCGGCCAGCAGGTCGCCGCACTCGGCCGTCGCCAACTGGTTGTTGGCCGAACCGACCACGCCCGCGCACCGCAGCTCGGGGATCGTCGACGGGCTGAGCGCCCCGCCCATGGCGCATGGCGAGAAGATGTCGCACTCGACCGTGTGCGCCTTCTCGGGCGGCACGGTGTCGACCTGAAGATCGCCGACCGTCCGTTCGACGGCCGCGGCATTGACGTCGGCCACCGTGATGCGGGCCCGCTCCTCGACCAGGTGGCGGGTCAGGCAGTAGCCGACCTTGCCGACGCCGCTTACGACGACGTGCCGCCCGGCCAGCGAGGTGGTGCCCCACAGCCGCTTGCCCACCGCCTTCATGGCGTGCAGCACGCCCCAGGCGGTCGCCGCCGACGGGTCGCCGGAGCCGCCCAGCCACTGGCTGATCCCGGTGACATGGCGCGTCTCCTTGCGCACGATGTCCATGTCGGGCTGGGTGGTGCCGACGTCCTCGGCGGTGATGTAGCGGCCACCCAGAGCGTCCACGAAACGGGCGTAGGCGCGCAGCAGCGGCTCGCTCTTGTCGGTGGCCGGGTTGCCGATGATGACCGCCTTGCCGCCGCCCAGATCGAGCCCGGCCGCCGCCGCCTTGTACGTCATCCCTCGCGCCAGCCGCAGCACATCCTCCACCGCCTCGGCCTCCGAGGCGTACGGGAAGAAGCGGGTCCCGCCCAGCGCAGGCCCCAGGCGGGTGGAGTGCACGGCGATCACCGCCCGCAGCCCCGTGGCCTTGTCGTAGCAGTGCACGACCTGCTCGTGGCCCTCGTCGGCGATGCGTTCGAACACGTCCACGGCGCCCAGGCTACGGCCTCCCCGAGGGGTGACTAGTCCGTTCGAACTACGCAGAATGACGCGTTCGGGCCATCGACGCCGGAAGGGACTGCCCGTACCTTCGGGGACGAAAGGGACACATTCCTGAAGGGACGCACCATGGCAGACCAGAACACCCCCGACGCACTCCTTACGCCCGCCGAAGTCGCAGCTCTCTTCCGGGTGAACCCGAAGACCGTGACCCGCTGGGCGCGGGCCGGGAAGATCACCGCCATCCGCACGCTGGGCGGCCACCGTCGCTTCCGGGCGTCGGAGATCCGCCGGTGCCTGGAGCAAATGGAGCACGAGACCGCCTGAGCCCCCCGCTTCGGGTCCCTTCTCCGTTCTGGTCCCCCGATCGCGCGTTATAGCGCGCGATCGGGGGACCGGAATCGCTTAGCGTCGGCGCCGTCATGCCGACTCCCAACGCCAGCTACTCCGTCCGTCTCCGCATCGAGCTCGACAACCGACCGGGCGTGCTCGGACGCCTCACCACGGCCATCGGCGAGGCCGGCGGCAACATCTCCGCCCTCGACATCGCCGAAGCCACCACGTCGCTGATCGTCCGCGACGTCACCGTCTTCGCCGTCGACGACGAGCATGTCCGCCAGATCTGCAAGGCGGTCGAGGCCCTCGACGGCATCCATGTGCGCGACGTGCGCGACCGCACCTTCCTCATGCACGAGGGGGGCAAGATCGAGGTCCGCTCCAAGGTCCCGCTCGCCACCCGCGACGACCTCTCGATGGCGTACACGCCGGGCGTGGCCCGCATCTGCAACGCCATCGCCGCCAACCCGGCCGACGCCCACCGGCTCACCATCAAGCGGAACACGGTCGCCATCGTGAGCGACGGCACGGCCGTGCTGGGTCTCGGCAACATCGGTCCCGAGGCGGCCATGCCGGTGATGGAGGGCAAGGCGCTGCTGTTCAAGGAGTTCGCCGGCATCGACGCTTTCCCGATCTGCCTCCGAGTGACAAGCGCCGACGAGCTGGTCGAGACGGTCGAGCGGCTGGAGCCGGTCTTCGGCGGCATCAACCTGGAGGACGTCGCCGCCCCCCGCTGCTTCGAGGTGGAGGAGCGCCTGAAGGCCAGCCTCGACATCCCGGTCTTCCACGACGACCAGCACGGCACCGCCGTGGTCGTTCTCGCGGCGCTCCGCAACGCCCTCAAGGTCGTGGGCAAGGACATGGGCGACCTCAAGGTCGTCATGTCAGGCGTCGGCGCCGCCGGCGTCGCCATCACCAAGATCCTCCTCCAGGCGGGCGTGCCCAACATCATCGGCGTCGACAGGAAGGGCGCCATCTACGAGGGCCGCGCCGACCTCGACGCCTCGAAGCAGTGGCTGGCCGAGAACTCCAACCCCGAGCACCGCCGCGGCTCGCTGCACGACGTCATGCCCGGCGCCGACGTGTTCATCGGCGTGAGCGGGCCTGGCGTCCTGCTGCGCGACGACCTGCGCGTCATGCACAACGACCCGGTCGTGTTCGCTCTGGCCAACCCCGATCCCGAGATCACCCCGGAGGACGCCGAGGGGCTCGTCGCCGTCATGGCCACCGGCCGCAGCGACTACCCCAACCAGATCAACAACGTCTTGTGCTTCCCGGGCATCTTCCGCGGCGCGCTCGACGCGGGGGCCCGCACGGTGACCGAGGGCATGAAGCTGGCGGCGGCCGAGGCGATCGCCGCCGCGGTCCCCGACGACGAGCTGTCGGCCGGTTACATCGTGCCCAGCGTGTTCAACAAACGGGTCGTCGAGCTGGTGGCGGCCGCCGTCGCCGCCGCGGCCGTCGCCGAGGGCGTGACCCGATGACGGCGATCGAGGCCGTCACGTTCGACTACTGGAACACGTTGATCTACGAGGACCGAGGCCACCTGCGGGGCCGTCGCCTGGAAGCGTGGGCGGGCATCTTCGAGGACGTCGGCTTCGCGTGCGAGCGGGAGCAGCTCGACGTCGCCTTCGAGGCGTCGTGGAAGCGCTACGTCGACAGTTGGACGGCCAACGAGCAGTACCAGGCGGCCCAGGCGGCCGAGGACATCCTCGAAGACCTCGGCTTCGACGTGCCGCCCGACGTGCGGGCGATGCTGGTGGAAGCGTTCGGCAACGCAGGCGAGGAGGCCGAGCTCCACCTGACCGAAGGCGTCGGGCAGTGCCTGCGCACGCTCAAGGACGCGGGGCTGAAGCTCGGGATCATCTGCGACGTGGGCATGACGCCGTCGGCGACGCTGCGCGCCCACCTCATCCGCCACGGCGTGCTGCCGCTGTTCGACCACTGGTCGTTCTCCGACGAGGTGGGCGCCTACAAGCCGTCGCCGCTCATCTTCGACCATGCCCTCGACGGGCTCGGCAACCCGGTGCCCGAGCGGGTGGCCCATGTGGGCGACATCCGGCGCACCGACGTCGCCGGGGCCAAGGCGATGGGCATGGTCGCCGTGCGCTACACGGGCGTCAGCGACGACACATCGCAGCCCGAGCCGGAGGGCGACTTCGTGATCGCCAACCACACCGATCTGCCCGGCGTGCTCGGCATCGCCTGAGCCCCGGTTCGCTCACCCGCACACATTTCTGTAATGACGATCGTCCTCTCGGACACAGAGGGGCTGGACGGCGACGGGGTTGAACGGCGGGACCCGTCTCCGGCTCGGCCCTGGAGAGGGGAGGGGCTGAGACGCCCGACGAGCGTCGAGTGTGGGATCGACGCTCGTCGGGCTTCGGTCTATGCGCCGCCGGTACGCTCGGCGGGTGCCGTCATGCGTCGATGTAGAACGACGACGCCCGGTTGTCCCACGTCGAACCCACCCAACTACTGCTGCTGAGGGCACTGACGATCAGCCACGACCCGCCGCCGTCGATGTGCTCGGCGATGTAGACCGTGCACAAGGTGTTGTTCTTGTAGGACGACATCTGGTCGTTGAAGTCCCACCACGTCAGGTTCTGCCACAGGTCGGCGTCGCGGAACTTCAGTGTCCGCCCGCCGTAGTTGCTGTGCTCGTAGAGGTACAGCCAGAGGTCGCTGCGCCCGGCGCAGTACGTCGACGAGGTCGTAACCAGCGTGTCGTCCGTCAACGACGACGTCGCCGCTTCCATCTCTGCCTCGCTGTCGAAGCACACCGTCTCCGCCAGCGAGAGAACGGCACACGCTTGGCCTGTCGGGAACTTGACGACATCGGCCTCCGGCGCGGCCTCGGCCACGGCCATACTGCTCATCGCCACCGAAACGGCGACAACAACAACGACAATGGTGCGTTTCATAATCAGCTTCCTCTCGGTATTCGAAGTCGAAAAGCCGCCCCCCAGAAGGCAGCGAAGTCGATGAAAACAGTCGCCCTGCTCCGCGGGCAAGCGATTCGTCGATTGGTAAGACGGCGCTGCGTGGCGGACAGAGGCTGAAGGTGGAGACCACTCCCGCCCCGACGGAGGGCGGAGAATCCGGTCGCCCGGGGGGAGGCGGTTCCCGTGATTCGCAGCAGCGGCGACAAGAGCAATTTCGGGCCGTCTACGACGAGTACGGCCGGTTCGTCCTCGCCTACGCCCGGCGCCGCACTGATACCCGAGCCGATGCCGACGAGGTGTTCGCCGAGGCCATGGCCATCTGCTGGCGACGTCTCGACGACATCCCGCCCGACGCCACACTGCCGTGGCTCTACGCGGTGGCGAGCCGGGTGCTGTCCAACCACCGACGGGGGCGGGAGCGGCGACTCCGGCTGCTCGACCGGGTGCGCTCGCACGAGGCGGTCGCCGTGCGGGTGCGGGCTGCGGGCGGCGACCTCGACCGCCTCGACGCCGCGCTGGCGGGACTCCGCGACGACGACCGCGAGCTGCTCCGGCTGGCGGCGTGGGAACACCTCACGCCCGCCGAGATCGCCGACGTGCTGGGCATCACGCCCAACGCCGCCGCGGTGCGCCTGCATCGGGCGCGGCGGGCGCTGAAGCAGGCCTACGAGGACGCGGGAGAGGAGGTGGACCGGTGAGTCGCCCCGACCCCTTCGAGCTGCTGGGCGCAGCCGATCCGGTCCCCGACGCGTCCGGTCTGCACCTGCCGCGTGGCGTGGCCGACGACGTGGTGGCGGGCCGCGACCCCAGCCCGCGTCGCCGTCGTCGTCGTACGGCGGCCTTGGCGGGTGTCGTCGTGCTGGGCGTGTCGGCGGTCGCGGCGGCCGCCTTCGTGGCCCGGCGGCAGCCCGCTACGACGATCAGCGTGGGCTGCTACGCCGAAGCGCGCCTCGACGCCCACACTGCGGTGGTGGCCACCGAGCCCGGCGGGGCGGTGGAGACGTGCGCGCAGTTGTGGCGCGAGGGGCACATCGGCAGCGGTCCGGTGCCCCCGCTCCAGGCCTGCGTGCTGCGGGAGGGCGCCATCGGCGTGTTCCCCGGCGCCGACCCGTCGGTGTGCGCGGGCCTCGGCAACAACACCGCCCCGGCCCCGGCGCCCGAGGACATAACACCGCCGGGCGACGCGGACGGTGACGTGCTTGCGTTGCGGAGCGAGCTCGCCGCCGCCGACCGAGGTGTCGGTTGCCTGGCGCCCGACGACGCCCGTGCCATTGCCGGGTCTGCGCTTCGGCGTCACGGCTTCCCGGCGTGGAAGATCGAGATCGGCGCCGGGGCGAGCGGCAAGGGCTTCGACGACGAGCGGCCGTGCGCGACGTTCCAGGTGAACGAGGAACGGCAGGTGGTCCTGCTCGTGCCGTTCCCGCGCCGCTGAGCCCAGGAAACTTGGTGGTCGGGACCGGTGTCGATCCGGTGACCTCACGCTTTTCAGGCGCGCGCTCTACCAGCTGAGCTACCCGACCGTGCGCCCCACAGGGTAGGGCGTTGGCGGTCCTGACGGGATTTGAACCCGCGACCTCCGGCTTGACAGGCCGGCGTGCACTCCAAACTGCACCACAGGACCAACGTTGGGCACCCCCAACGGGATTCGAACCCGTGCTGCCGCCTTGAAAGGGCGGTGTCCTAGGCC
>JAHWLA010000096.1 GCA_019347595.1 Actinomycetota bacterium | reverse complement strand
AGCGAGCGGAACACCTCCAGCGCCTGGCGGATCGACGCCTCGGCGTGCTCGGGCTTGCCTGCAAACAGGCTCGTCATCCCCCGCATGCTCAATGCCTCGGCCTCGCCGCGCGCGTCGCCGAGCGTGCGCCACACGTCGATGGCTTCGTCGAGCGAGGCGGCCGAGGCGGTCAGGTCGCCCTCGGTCTGGAGGATGTGCCCCTGCACCGCCAGCGCCCGCGCCCGCGACACCGGGTGGTGGCCGCCCTCGATCTGGCGGAACACTTCCGCCAGGTCCTCCCGGGCGCCCGTCAGGTCGTGGAGGTGGGTGCGGGCCCGGGCCCGTTCCAACAGCACCCGGCGCATGGGGCGCCCCGGCCCGGGCGGCAGCAGCCGCAGGGCCCGGTCGAGCAGCGGGATGGAGACGGCGTGCATGTCGCGTTGCTTCGCCCGCACGGCGGCGCGCTCGATCGACTGCAAGGCAATGTCGCAGATCTCGGAGGGCAGCCCGTCGACGCCGCCCAGCTCCTTGTCGAGCTCGGCCGCCGCGCCGTAGTGGTGGGCGAGCTGCTCGAGGTACTCGTCCTCGCGGTCGGTGGCGCGTGCGGTGGCGGCCAGCCAATCGGCCATGGCGGCGTGGCGACGCGCCCGCTCGGACTTCGTCAACGTCTCGTAGGCCACCTCGCGCACCAGCTCGCTGCGGAACTCGAACTCGTCGTCGACCACGCCCAGGAGGTCCTTCGACGAGAGCTCGCGCAACGTGGCCCGCAAATCGACGTCGCCCCGCGCCTCGGCCGGCGCCACCAAGGAGGCCACCGGTCCGGTTCGTCCGAAGACCGCGGCGTCCTCCAACGCCGCCCGCTCGAACGGCGGGAGCGCGTCGAGGCGGGCGGCCACCAGGCCGCGCAAGGTGGCGGGCAGCTCCTGGGCGGCCATATTGGAGTCGACGAGTCGATAGGCGCCCTCGTGGCGCAACACGCCCGCCTCGGTGAGCAGCGCCACCAGCTCCTCGAGGAAGAACGGGTTCCCGCCGCTGCGCTCCAGCAGTGCGTCGCGCAACTCGCGTGGCGGTTCCTCGCCGAGCAGCGAGGTGAGCAGGTCGCGCCCGGCCTGGGCGTCGAGCGGGTCGAGATGCAGGGCGACGAGGTTGTGGCGCGTCGGCATGGGCGCCCAGCGCTCCTCCAGCTCGGGACGGGCCGTGGCGACGAGCACCACGGGCAGGTGGCGCAGCCGGTCGAGCAACTGGTCGACGAGATCGAGCACGAGCTTGTCGGCCCAGTGGAGCTCGGAGAGGACGAGCACCAGCGGCTGCTGGGCGGCCGACGCCTCCAGCACGGCGAGCAGGGAGCGGCGGGCGTCCTCGGCGGCCCGGGTGGGGTCGACGTCGGGCAGGGCGTCCTCGTCGCCCATGAGGTAGCGGAGCCCGTCGGCCAACCGCACCGCCTCGGCCGAGTCGCGAGGCAGCGCGGTGGCACGGACCACGGCAGTGAGGCTCTTGTCGGCGGACACGTCGGCCGGGTCGCTGGGCTCGATGCCGCACGCCTGGCGCACCGCCTCGGCCACCGGCCACCACACGTTGGCCTCGCCGTAGGGGACGCAGCGACCTTCGAGCACGACGGCGCCGTTCTCCTCACGCGCCATGATCGCCACCTCGGTCGCCAGGCGGCTCTTGCCGATGCCCGCCTCGCCGAGGAGCAGCACCAGGTGGGCGCGTCGACGGCCGACGGCGGCGGCCAGCGCGTGGCGGAGCACGCCCAGCTCCTCGGCCCGCCCCACCAGCGGGGTCGGCGCCCGGCGCGGTCGGTAGCCGGGCGGCGCCAGCACGGCGACGGCCCGCCACGCGGTGATCGGCTCCTCGCGGCCGCGCGCCTGCACTTCGCCGAGGCAGTCGTACGACACCATCTCGCGCGTCTCGGCGTAGGTGGCCGACCCGACCACCACCTGCCCGGGCTGGGCCAGCGTCTGCAGCCGGCTGGCGACGTTGACCACGTCGCCCATCGCCGTGTAGTCGCCCCCCGCCCGCAGCGCCCCCACGAGCACCTCGCCGGTGTTCACGCCGATGCGGAGCTGCACCTCGGAGTCGAGCTCGCCGGTGACGGAGGCGAGCGAGCGCTGCATCTGGAGCGCGGCCCGCACGGCCCGTTCGGCATCGTCCTCGTGGGCCACCGGAGCGCCGAACAGGGCCACGATGGCATCGCCCATGATTTTGTCGACCCGGCCGCCGAAGGCGGTGATGTCGCCCACCAGTCGCTCGAAGCAGCGGTCGACGAGGTTCTTCACCTGCTCGGGGTCGCGGCCCTCGCTGTAGCCGGTGAAGCCGACGAGATCGGCGAAGACGACGGTCACCACGCGGCGCTCGTCGGCGCGGGCCTGGAGCAGGTGACCGCACGTCGGGCAGAAGCGGGCGCCCTCGGGGATCACCGTTGCGCACGCCGGGCATTTCATCGCTCGTCAGCGTAGAGCGTGCCCCTGGCTACCTCCCAAGCCTCACGGCGACGACGTGGCCGTGGTGGACCCCGAGTCCGTCTTGGCCGTGGTCGACGTGGTGCTGCTCGTGGTCGAGGACGAGCTGGTCGTCGACTTCTTCTTCGTCGTCGTGGTGGTGGTCGGTCGCGTGGTCGTGGTCGTCGGCGCCGGCGCGACGGTCGTGGTGGTGGACGACGAGGTCGTGGTCGACGACGACGAGGTGGTGGTGGGCTCGGTCGGCGGTGGCGGACCGGGCACGACGCCCCTGATGCTGTCGAGCGTGCGCAGCGACAGGTCGTCGGGCGAGGCGGTGGCGAGCTGCTCGACGGGCAGGGTGGCGACGGCCTGGCGCATGTACTGGGCGAAGATGCGGGCGGGGAACGAGCCCCCCGACACCCGGGTGCCGTGCACGTCGGTCATGGGCTCCTGCTTGTCGGGGTTGCCGACCCACACGGCGGTCGCCAGCTGCGGCACGTACCCCACGAACCAGGCGTCGTGGTAGTTCTGGGTGGTCCCCGTCTTGCCCGCGGTGGGCCGGCCGAGTCGGGCGGCGGTGGCGGTGCCTCGCTCCACCACCTGTTGCAGCGCGTTGTTGAGGACACCGACCTCCTGGGCCTCGAACGCCCGCTTCGTCTTCGGCGAGCGGGTGTAGACCACATCGCCGTTGCGATCGAGGATGCGGCTGATGGCATAGGGCTCGGCGTACATGCCCTTCGCCGCGAACGTGGCGTAGGCGGCGGCCATCTCCAGCGGCGTGGCGCCTTCGCGGAGGCCGCCCAGCGCGATCGCGGGGTCCTCGTTCACGTCCGGGATGCCTGCGTCCTCCGCCGTCTTGGCCACGTTGCCGGGGCCAACCTCGAGGATGAGCTGCGCGTAGACGACGTTGACGGAGTGGACCATGGCTTCGTCGATCGTCATCGGCCCGCCGCCTCGGCCCTCGGTGTAGTTGTCGACGGGGTAGCGCTCGCCTCGGTACTCGAGCATCTTGGGGCCGCCGGAGTCGAGGCGCGACCGCGGGTCGATGCCGTCGCGGAGGGCGGCCAGGTAGACGAAGGGCTTGAACGCCGAGCCCGGCTGGCGGCGGCCCTGGCTGGCCACGTCGAACTTCCGCGCGAAGTCGAGCCCGGCGAACAGGGTGGTGATGGCGCCGTCGCCGGGCTTCACGGTGACGACCGCCGTGGCCGGGTCGGCAGGGCCGCCGAGCTGTGTCTGCACGGCGGCGGCGGCGGCGTCGTAGGCCGCGGGGTCGAGCGTGGTCTCGATGGTGTAGCCGCCGGTGAAGAGCTGCTGGCTCCGCGACTCGGGGGACCCGCCCAGGGCGTCGATGCCGGCCGCCTCGCGCTTCACGAACTCGACGAAGTGGGGCGCCCGCGTCGCCACTGCGGTGGGGGGCTTCTCGGGCAGGACGGCCAGCGGCGTGTCGAGCGCCTGTTGCAGGGCGGCGTCGTCGAGCCAGCCGTGCGCCCGCATGGCGTCGAGCACTGTGTCGCGGCGGGCCGTGACGGCGGCGGGGTCGTCGTGGGGGTCGAGCCCCTCGGGCGCCTTGATCTTCCCGGCCAGGGTGGCGGCCTGCGCAGGCGTGAGCTGGGCCGCGTCGACGCCGAAGAACGTCTGGGCGGCGGCGGCGATCCCGTAGGCGCCGTCGCCGAAGTACACCTGGTTGAGGTAGCGCTGGAGCAGCTCGTCCTTGCTGTACTTCTCTTCCAGCTTCACCGCGTACTGCACCTCGCGCAGCTTGCGGAGGAACGTGCGCTCCGAGTTCGTGTAGTTGATCTTCGCCAGTTGCTGCGTGATGGTGCTGCCGCCCTGCGTGCGGCCCTGGGCACTGCGCAGCACCGCCCGCATGACGGCCGTGGGGTCGATCCCGCTGTGCCGGTAGAAGCCCGCGTCCTCGGCGGCCAGCACGGCGTGGGCGACGTGGTCGGGCAGGGAGTCGAGCGTGACCGGCTCCCGCCGTTGGGCGCCGTCGAGCTCCGCCAGCAGGCTGCCGTCAGCGGCCAGCACGGTGGTGCCGACGGCGAGGTCGTCGAAGGTGTCGACGTCGGGCGCCAGCGGTGACGTGACCTTGAGGACCACGGTGCTCACGGCCGTGGCGGCGGCCCGGCGCAGCGGCGGGACGAAGGCGACGGCGAGCAGGAACAGCACCACGCCCGCGGCGAGGCGGAGCCACGTCGTGCGCGACCAGTGGGGCCGGGGGAAATGCAGCGGACGCCGCCGTCGCGCACCGCCGAGAACGAGAATGTCACTCACCGCGCGCAGTTGTGCCCGCGCCCGCCCCCCCCAAACGTCAGCCCCGAAGTGTGCGGAGTTCGGCCGCTCCCGCGGCCCCAACTCCGCACACTTCGGGCGGTTTCAGCGGTTGCGGCGGAGGGTGCCGATGGCGAGGGCGAGCACGGCGGCCACGAGGAACGACACCAGCGAGGCGCTGGCCCACTCCGGCGAGGTGAAGCCGAGGTCGGCCTGGCGAGCCACCCACCACTGCTGCCACCAACCCACGATGCCGGGGTTGACCAACTGGTACACGACGAAGCCCGCCAGCCAGGGGACGACCATGTCCCAACGCGGGCGGGCGTCGGCGGACGTGTCCCAGCGGCCGCGGCGCAGCACGTAGTAGTCGACGGCGAAGGCGGCGAACAGGGGCACGAACACCGAGCCGATCAACAGGAGGAAGCCCTCGTAGGCGACGATGTCGAGGACGAGTGCCAGCGCCGTGGCGAGGGCGCCGGCGACCACGGTGATGGCCCGGCGGTCGAGGCCGGGCCGGATGTTCTGCACCGACATGGTCGTCGAGTACAGGTTGGCGAAGACCTCGTCGAGCTCGTCGAGGACGAGGATCAAGAGGGCCAGCCCGCCGACGGGCAGCGCCAGCACCGAGGCGATCACGTCCACCTGTTCACCGGGGGCAGCCGTCAGGGCGAACGACGAGTAGGCCAGGACGCCGAGGGAGAAGAAGGCGAGGGTCGCCGCGCCGTAGCCGAGGAACGCGCCCCCGAAGGCGGCCTTGGCGGTGCGCGAGTGGCGGCTGTAGTCGGCGGCCAGCGGGATCCACGAGATGGGCAGGGCGATCACGATGTCGGTCGCCTTCCAGAAGCCGCGCCACGAGCCCACCCCGAAATCGGGCAGCGGCCGCCCCAGCACGCGCACGAAGAGGTAGGCGGTCGACAGCAGCACGGCCCACACAGCAATGCGCTTGAGGTAGCCGCGCACCACGCCCAAGGGCCGTGTGGCCATGACGGTGGCGATGACGCCCGCGGCGACCACCCACACCGGCCGCAGCCCCGGCGTCGTGAGCCGGGTGGCCGACTCGGCGATGATCACGATCTCGAAGATCGCCCACCCGATGTTCTGGGCCAGGTTGAACGCGGTGGGCACCCACGAGCCTCGGCGGCCGAACATCCCCCGCAGCAGCACCATCCCCGGAGCGCCCGTCTCCGCTCCCGGCACGGCGCCCAGCCCCAGCAGCACGTTGCCGATCACTGCACCCACCACCACCGCCGTCAGCGCCGCGGCCAACGACAAGGCGGGCAGTGTCGGGTCGGGCGCGAGGACGAACGTGGCGGTGAGCAGCAGGAGCAGCGAGATGCCGAGGTTGCCCCACAGAGCGACCTGGTCGCCGAGCCCCAGCGGGCGCGGCGGCGCCTCGTCGAGCGTGAGCGGGACCTCGGCGGGACGCGGCGAGCTGTCGGTCGGTGCAGTGGCGGTCATGTCGGACTCCCTTCGCCGGCATTACCCGGAGCAGGTTCGGCGGGTCGGGTGCGGCGCACCCCTCTCAGCCCTGGCGGGCTCCCCGGTTGACGGCGCAGACGGTAGCAGTCGGCCCGAGCGGGTACAGCAGGACCATGTCCGAGTTCCTGACCGATGTGGAGACGCTGCGCCGCCGCGCACGCGAGAAGATGGACGAGGGCCCGGTGACCGACGCCTACGGCGCCGATCGCAAGCGGGTCATCGAGGTGCTCAACGAGGCGCTGGCGACCGAGCTCGTCTGCTACCTGCGCTACAAGCGCCACTACTTCATGGCCACCGGGCTGAACGCCGGCCCCGTTGCCGCCGAGTTCCTGGAGCACGCCACCCAGGAGCTCACACACGCCGACCAGCTCGCGGCGCGCATCACGCAGCTCCAAGGCGATCCCGACTTCAACCCCGAGACGCTCACGCATCGCAGCCACGCGGAGTACGTCGAGGGCGCCAACCTGCTCGACATGGTGAAGGAGGACCTCGTCGCCGAGCGTGTTGCCATCGCGTCGTACCAGGAGATCGCCCGGTGGCTCGGCGACAACGATGCGACGACGCGGCGGCTGATGGAGGAGATCCTCGCCGTGGAGGAGGAGCATGCGGACGACTTGCTCAGCCTCCTCCAGACGATGGCCTGAGCCCTACGCGTCGAACGACAACCGCAGCGACGCGCCGTCGACGCGCAACGTCGCGGGAAGCCCCAACACGCTCGTCGCGTCGCGGTTGCGACGCGGCCCGGAGAGGTGCACGACCTCGCCCTTGCGCGCGCCGCTGACGACCGCGAGCTCGACGTGCAAGACGTCGTCGTCGCCTTCGCGCGCGTCGATCACGAGAACGTCGTAGGTTCCGTCGTCGAGGGCCGTCATGCCGAAAAGCCTTGCAGTTAAAGGGTTTTTCCGAAAGCTCGCTGCGAAAACCCTTGTCCCACAAGGGGAAATGCTTGACCTGACCACCTCATTCCTCTTTCATTTTGCAAAGACTTCCCCAAGCCATGGAGGTGGCGGTGAACAAATCCGAACTCGTCGAGCACGTGAGAGACGCAGCCGGTCTCGATCGTCGTACTGCGGAGGCCGCGGTGAACGCGTTCGTGTCCGCGGTGATGAGCGACGTCAAGGCCGGCAACAAGGTGTCGATCTCCGGGTTCGGGATCTTCAACCCGACCTCACGAGCCGCTCGCACCGGACGGAACCCCCAGACCGGGGCACCCGTGAAGATCGCCGCGTCCAAGGGCGTCCGCTTCGCTCCTGCCACCGCGTTCAAGAACGAGCTGAACACGGGCGGGAAGAAGGCAGCCGCCAAGAAGGCCGCACCGGCCAAGAAGGCGACGGCGTCGAAGAAGGCAACACCGGCCAAGAAGGCCGCCGCAGCAGGCAGCGCAAAGAAGGCACCGGCCAAGGCTCCGGCCAAGAAGGCCGCCAAGTCCACCAAGAAGCGTTAACCGAAAGGCGGCACTGTTCCCATGAGCCCTGCAACCCCTGCCAAGAAGACCACGGCCGCGGCCAAGAAGTCGGCGACCAAGAAGGCGACGACCAAGAAGGCCGCAGCGAAGAAGGCGACGTCCGCCAAGAAGGCTCCGGCCAAGAAGACGGCAGCGAAGAAGGCACCCGCCAAGAAGGCGCCTGCGAAGAAGGCCACTGCCGCCAAGAAGGCTCCGGCCAAGAAGACGGCAGCGAAGAAGGCGACGTCCGCCAAGAAGGCGACGACCAAGAAGGCCGCAGCGAAGAAGGCGACGTCCGCCAAGAAGGCTCCGGCCAAGAAGACGGCAGCGAAGAAGGCGCCTGCGAAGAAGGCCACTGCGGCCAAGAAGGCGGCCAAGAAGCGCTAGCCCGCAGTTGCAGGATCGTGCGGAGGGGCCCTGCGGGGCCCCTCCGTCGCGTCTCGGCGCCGAACTTGCGTACGAATCGCGCCGCGTTCCACGCCGTTCTGCCCGCAGGTTCGGCTTGCGGGGGCGGCCCCGACTAGAGGTCGGTCACTCGCTTGAACACCTCGCCTCGCGCCAGGCCGGCGAGGGCGCCATGCTCGGCCAGCCGCCGCTCGACGCGTTCCCGGAAGGCGGCCACCTGGCCCGCGTCGTCGAGGTCGTCGATGCGCATGGTGGACCGCAACTGGCTGCGGTGCTCGAACAGGGCGGCGAGCTTGGCGTCGACGTAGCCGTCGACGTCCTCGATGTGGTCGGGTTCGTCGGCCTCCCACAGCAGCAGCGTCGACGGGCGGTGAGGGGCGAGCTCCTGTTCCGGGAAGAAGTGCGGATCGCGAGCGGCCACGATGCCGTCGCAGGCCAGGAACCCGGCGTTGCGGTGGTCGGGATGGAGCCGGTAGCGCTTCCACGGGTCGTGGCCGAGGACCACGTCGGGCCGCAGCTTGCGTATCCAGTAGGCGACCTCCCAGCGTTGGCGCAGGCCGCACTCGAGCTCGCCGTCGGGCCAGCCGAGGAACACGACCTCCCCCTTGCCGCCCAGCGCCCGCGACGCCGACCGCTGCTCCTCCTGGCGCAGGGCGACCAACCGGGCCGTGTCCTCGGCCGGGTCCCACGAGCCCTTCGACCCGTCCGTGCACACGAGGTGGAAGATCTCGCACCCGGCGGCCGCCCACTTGGCGAACGTGGCGCCGCAGCCGAACTCCACGTCGTCGGGGTGGGCCGCGACGGCGAGGGCCCGCGCGGGGACGGTCATGTCGCTGTTCACGAAGCCCTGCGCGAGTAGTCGAGGTCGGCGGGCACGTCGACGTCCCAGGTGAGGCGCGGCCGGCGGGCGATTCGCAGCGGGAGCCCGAGCCGCCGGGCCTCGGCGCGGTGGCGCTCGAAGGAACCGGGGCCGTAGGAGAAGCGGAAGCCGGCGTCGGCGGGAACGCCGACCACGTTGGTGCCGCGGTCGTGGCGGTCGGGGACGATCGTCACGCCGCCGAAATACGCCACCCAGGTGAGGTCGTCGGCCAGCGGAAGGTCGCTGTGGGCGACGATCACGTGGGCGACGCCCTGGGCCGCCAGGTGGGCGACGCCCGCCGCCACCGCGTTGTTCAGCCCTCGGTTCGGCGCCAACACCACCTCGGCGCCTCGCGACGCGGCCCACGCCGCCACCTCGTCGTCGTCGCACACCACGGCCGTCGGCAGCCCGCCCGCGGCGCGCAGCACGCCTTCGGCCATGGTGCGCGCCAAGGCGGCGCGCTCGGGCGCGGGAAGG
>JAHWLA010000095.1 GCA_019347595.1 Actinomycetota bacterium | reverse complement strand
TGCGCCCGGGGCGGCACGGTCGTGACCTGCGCGGCCACCTCCGGCTACATGATCGAGTACGACAACCGCCACCTCTGGATGAAGCTGAAGACGATCAAGTCGTCGCACTTCGCCAACTACAAGGAGGCGTGGGAGGCCAACCGCCTCATCGCCAAGGGCATGATCCAGCCCATCCTGTCGGCCGTGTATCCCTTGGAGCAGACCGGCGAGGCGGCCAACCAGATCCACCACAACCTGCACGAGGGCAAGATCGGCGTGCTGTGCCTGGCGCCCGAGGAGGGCCTCGGCATCGAGGACCCGGAGTTCCGGGCCCAGGTGGGGGAAGACAAGATCACCCTGTTCCGGAGGCATTCGTGAGCGGTAACCATTCGCCCTCGTCGGGCTCGCTGACCGACATCGACCACGTCGGCATCGCCGTGCGCGACCTCGACGCCGCCGTCGAGTGGTACGAGAAGATGTTCGGGGCCACCGTGGCCCATCGCGAGCGCATCGAGAGCGACGGCGTCGACGAGGCCCTCATCAAGGTGGCCGACTCCTACATCCAGCTCCTGCAGCCCTACACCGACACGTCGCCGCTGGCCAAGTACATGGAGCGCAACGGCGAGGGCATCCACCACGTGGGCTACCGGGTCGACAACTGCGACGAGGTGCTGGAATCGGTGAAGGCGCAGGGCGCCCGGGTGGTCGACGAGCACCCGCGCACCGGGTCGCGAGGCACGACGGTCGCCTTCCTCCACCCCAAGACCAGCTTCGGCACGCTCATCGAGCTGGTCGAGGAGTAGGCCCGCACGGGCGTCGTTGTCCCACCCGGCCTATACGGTCGGGCCATGACGTTCCCCGGCCCCCGTGCGCTCGGACGCGGCGTGGTCGTGGCGGCCGGGCAGGCGCCGCCGCCGGGGTGCGAGCCGTGGCCTCGGGTGGTGGTCGAGGGCGTCGACGCGGCCGACGCGCTCCACCGCCACTGGCTCATGCGTGAGCCGGTCGTGGTGGAACTCGCCGTCGACGCGGCCTGGTTGCGCACGCACGAGACCGACGAACGGGAGCCGTGGGAGCTGACGCCCGCCTTCTCCTTCGAGCGCGAGCGGCTCCAGTTCCTCGTGTGGATGAACAACTGGGACTGCCGCAGCGGCGAGCCGGTGTGGTGGTGGGGGCGCAAGGCGGCCCGGCTGGGGGCCGAGGTGGGTGGCCCGGCCGACGTGGTTCTGGCTGACGGCACGCCCGCCTGGGTTGACGGCGGCCCCCGCCAACCTCTCGACGTCGACCCCGCCGGGAGAACGGTGGTGGTGCATCGCGAGTCGGTCGACCTGGGCCGCCTCGCCCCGATGCCGCAGCCCGCCGCACCCGCCGCCGACCTGGCGCCCGACCAGGTGGCCGCGGTAGCCCACGACGTCGGACCCGCCCGCGTCATCGCCCCGGCCGGGTCGGGCAAGACCCGCGTCCTGACCGAGCGGCTGCGCCACCTGCTGGCCGACCGGGGCTGGGAGCCCGAGACCGTTGCCGCCCTCGCCTACAACACCCGGGCCGCCGACGAGATGCGCGAGCGCGTCACCGGCCTGCCCGCCCGGGTGCGCACCCTCAATTCGCTCGGGCTGTCACTGTGCACCGCGGTAGGCGGCCGGCGCGAGACGGTCGACGAGCCGACCGTGCGCCAGATGCTCGACCAGTTGATCGAGCTGCCCCGTGCCCCCAACACCGACCCCTACGTCCCCTACCTCGAGGGCCTGCAAGCGATCCGCATGGGGTTGCAGGACCCTGACGAGGTCGAGGTCGCCTTCGACGCGCCGGGCCTGGCCGAGCTGTTCCCCCGCTACTGCGGGCTGCTCGACGACAAGCGGTTGCTCGACTTCGACGGCCAGCTCTACGAGGCCGTGCGCCTGCTCCTGCGCAACCCGGCCGCACGAACCACGGTGGCCCAGCACTTCCTCGTCGACGAATTCCAGGACCTCACGCCCGTGCACCTGCTGCTGGTCCGCTTGCTGGCCGCGCCTGCCTACGACGTGTTCGGCGTGGGCGACGACGACCAGGTGATCTACGGCTACAGCGGCGCCGACCCCGAGTTCCTCATCCAGTTCGACCGTTACTTCCCGGGCGCCAAGCCCTACGCGCTGGAGGTCAACTACCGCTGCTCGCCATCGGTCGTCGGCGCGGCGCAGACGCTGCTGTCGTACACGCCGCGCCGCATCGCCAAGGCGGTGCGCCCCGCCCCCGGCCGTGAGCCGGTGGACGGCGAGCTGGCGGTGCGGCGGGTGCCCGACGTGGCCGAGGCGCTCACCGCCGCCGACGTGCTGACGGGCTGGCACGACGAGGGAGCGGCGTGGAGCGACATGGCGGCGCTGGCCCGGGTGAACTCGGCCCTGCTGCCGCTGCAGCTCACGTTCGGCGAGCGGGGGATACCGAGCAGGCAGCCGATCGACGTCGGCATCCTGTCGCGCACCGGCATCCGGGCCGCGCTGGCCTATCTCCGCATCGGCCTCGATCCCGGCGCCATCGCCATGGCGGACCTGACCGAGACCATCCGCCGGCCGTCCCGCCGCATCTCCCGCAAGGTGGTGGAGATGCTCGGGCGGCGAGGGACGACCAGCGTGCACGACGTCCGGCGGCTGGCCGGGCGGTTGTCGGGCGGCGACGTGGCCAAGCTGGATGCCTACGCCGCCGACCTCGACCGGGTGGCACGGGCGGCGGCGAGCGGCGACGTGCGCACGGTGCTGCGGACGGTCCGCGTCGACATCGGGTTGGAGTCCGCCATGGACGTGCTCGACGGCGCCCGCCGGGAAGCCGACCGCTCCACCCACACCGACGACCTGGTGGCGCTGGAGCAGGCGGCCGCGCTCCATCCCGACCCGGCCACGTTCGAGGCGTGGCTGCGAGACGCGCTGTCGCGGGGCGGTCGCGACCGACGAGGCGACGAGCCGGGCGTCGAGCTGTCGACCATCCACCGGGTCAAGGGGCGGGAGTGGGACGACGTCGTCGTGTTCGGGGTCCACGACACGCTGTTGCCGCACCGCCTGGCCACCGACGAGGCCGAGGAACGGCGGCTGTTGCACGTCGCCATCACCCGGGCGCGGCGGCGGGTCGTTGTCCTGGCCGACCAGGCAGCGCCGTCGCCGTTCCTCGACGAACTGGCGGGCACGCGCTCGCGGGAGGAGCGCCGCCCGCGCCGTGTCCGCGAGCCGGTGGCGAAGGCCGCGCGCAGCACGTCCACCGCGGCAGCCGCGGCGCCCACCGTGGAGGCGCAGGTCGGGATGCTCGTGTCGGTCGGCGGCCACGAGGGGACGGTCGTCGACGTCAACGAGGGCGGCGTGCTGGTGTCGGTGGGCCGGGCGCGCATGTCGGCGGCCTTCGGCAGCGAGGTGCGCGTCGACGGGCGGGCCGTGCGCCTCGCTGCGCCCGGCTCGACGGCGCGGCGAGCGGCGGTGGCCGAGGCGCTCAAGGTGTGGCGGAAGGAGACGGCCGCACGCGACGGCGTCCCCGCCTACGTCGTGCTCAACGACAAGGACCTCGACGGCATCGCCGAACGAGGCCCCCGCACGTTGGCCGAGCTGGCCGCGTGCCGCGGCATCGGCGCCGCTCGCCTGGAGCGCTACGGCGACGAGCTCCTCTCGGTCATCGAAAGCGCGGCATGGCCATGACGACATCTGCCGCATCGCCGTCTGCGAGCCTGGGGCCGATGCGAGTCCACCTCATCGACGGCACCTACGAGCTGTTCCGCCACCACTACGGCGTGCCGCCCGAGGTGCGGGAGAAGGCGAAGGCGGCGGCCACCCGCGGCGTCGTCAACTCCATGCTGATGCTGCTGGCCGAGGGCGCCACCCATGTCGGCGTCGCCACCGACCACGTGATCGAGTCGTTCCGGAACGACCTGTGGCCCGGCTACAAGAGCAGCGCGGGCATGCCGGAAGAGCTGCTCGTCCAGTTCCCGCTGCTGGAGGAGGCGCTGGCCGCCCTCGGCCTGGCCGTGTGGCCGATGGTCGATCTCGAAGCCGACGACGGCCTGGCGTCCGCCGCTGCCGTGGCGACCGACGACGAGCGGGTTGTCCAGGCGATCATCTGCACGCCCGACAAGGACCTGGGCCAGTGCGTGGTCGGCGACCGGGTGGTGCAGCTCGACCGCCGCAAGAACATCGTCTTCGACGAAGCCGGCATCACCGAGAAGTTCGGGGTGCTGCCCACCTCGATACCCGACTACCTGGCGCTGGTGGGCGACTCGGCCGACGGGTTCCCCGGGCTGAAGGGGTGGGGCGCCAAGGCGACCGCCGCCGTGCTGCGCCACTACGCCCACATCGAGGACATCCCCCGCCTCGGCGAGCGGTGGGAGGCCGACGTACGGGGGTGCCGGTCGCTGGCGAACACGTTGGCCGAGCAGTACGAGACAGCCCTGCTGTTTCGGGAGCTGGCCACGCTCCGAGTCGATCGCGATGCCGTCGGGACAGTGGACGAGTGGCGGTGGACCGGCCCGCGGCCGGAGTTCGCCGACGTGTGCGAGCGCATCGGTGCCACCTCGTTCGTGGAGCGGGCCGAGAAGCTGGCCGCCGACCGCTGACCCACCCCCCACCAGCCAGAACGAGGTGGGGTCAGGCGAAGGCGGGCGGCAGCGGTCGGGCCAGCGCCTCGCTCAGCAACCGCAGGTACTCCCGCCTGCTGACCTCGACCACGCCCAGCCCGGCCAGGTGGGGCGTCGACCACTGCACGTCGAGCAGCGTGGCGCCGCCGGAGCGCAACAGGTCGACCAGCGCCACCAGGGCCACCTTGGAGGCGTCGGTCTCCCGATAGAACATCGACTCGCCGGCGAACAGTCCGCCGATGGCCACGCCGTACAGCCCGCCCGCCAGCTTCCCGGTCGACAGCGACCAGGCCTCTACCGAGTGCGCCCACCCGAGCCGGTGCAGCCGCCGGTAGGCGACGGCGATGTCGTCGTCGATCCACCCGTGCTCGCGCGACGAGTCGGCGCAGGCGGCGATCACCTCGTCGAAGGCGGTGTCGATGCGGATCTCGAAGCGCCGGCACGACTTCCGCAACGATCGCGACACCCGCAGCCCGTCGAGCGGGAGGACGCCGCGCGCCAGCGGCGACCACCACGCCAACCGTCCTTCAACCGGCATCGGGAACAGCCCCTGCCGGTAGGCGGACAACAACGTGGCGGGCGCCAGGTCGGCGCCCACGCCGACGATCTCGGTGTCGGCGTCGGGGTCGACGCCGGGGAACGCCCACGGCGTCGGCGCCGGCTCGATGGGGACCACGGCGGCGACGCCCTCAGCCCGTCACGGGGTCGACTTCGATGCCCGCCGCCCACCGCCGGTGCAGCTCGGCGTACACGCCGTGGCGGGCCAGCAGCTCAGCGTGGGCGCCCGCCTCCACCAGGCGGCCGTGGCCGAGCACGAGGACCAGGTCGGCTCGCTCGGCGGTGGCCAGCCGGTGGGCGATCGTCACCGACGTGCGCCCGCGGGCCAGGCTCTCGACGGCCCGCGTCAGCCGCACCTCGGTGGCCGGGTCGACGGCGGACGTGGCCTCGTCGAGGATGAGGCACGTCGGGTTGGCGATGTAGGCGCGGGCCAGCGACACCAGTTGGCGCTCGCCCACCGACAACTGCTCGCCCCGCTGGCCGACCGGCGTGTGCAACCCGTGCGGCAGGCCGTCCACCCACGGCTCCAGCCCCAGCTCCACGAACGCCAGTCGCACCTCGTCGTCGGTGGCCGACGGCCGCCCGAACCGCACGTTCTCGATCACCGTGGTGTCGAACAGGAAGCCCTCCTGGGGCACCAGCACGAACGACGATCGCAGCGACGTCGGGGCGATGTGGCGCAGGTCGATCCCCGATACCAGGATGCGGCCCGACGTGGGGTCGGCCAGGCGCGTGAGCAGCTTGGCCAGCGTGGTCTTGCCCGAGCCAGTGGCGCCGACCAGCGCCACTCGCCGCCCGGCGGGTACCACGAGGCTGACGTCGCGCAGGACCGGCGTCGACCCGTAGGAGAACGACACCCGGGTCACCACGATCTCCGGCGGCCCCGGGGGGAGCGGGACGCCCGGGTCGGGGTCGACCACGTCGGCCGGCGTATCGAGCACATCGAGGACCTTGCGCCATCCGGCCACGGCGAGCTGCGTCTGGTCGACGACCTCGGTGAACTCGGCCACCGGCTCCAGGAACAGCAGCACGAGGAAGACGAACGCCACCAGCCGTCCGGCGCTCAACCCGTCGGCGGGGCCGAGCATCACGCCGACGCCGACCACCGACGCCACCGTCATGGCCGAGAACACGTCGGCCGACGGGAACAGGAAGGCGGAGATGACGGCGGCGCGGACGTTGGCCCGGCGCGACTGCTGGTTGGCCTCGTGCACGCGTTGCCCGACGTGGGCCTCGGCGCCGTAGGCCCGGATGGCGGCCGTGCCCATGAGCATCTCCGACAGCGCGGTGAGCAGTTCGCCGATGCGTTGGCGCACGGTGTCGTAGGCCCGCGACAGCCGGCGCTGCACGGCCTGGAGCACCACGAACATGGGGACGAGCACGGCGATGGTGACGAGCGTCAGCCGCCAGTCGTAGACCGCCATCACCACCAGCACGCTGAGCATGAGGGCGCTGTTGACGAGCCACGCCACGCCGCCCCACGACAGGAACTGGCTCAGCGTCTCCACGTCGGTCGTCACCCGGCTGACCAGCGCGCCGCGCCGCTCGTCGGTCTGGGTGGCCAGGCTCAGCCGGTGGATGTGGCGGAAGGCGCGCACCCGGAGGGCGGCCAGCGCCGATTCGCCTGCCGTCGCGAGCCGTCGACGCGACGCCTGTGCGGCGACGGCGGTGACGATGACCACCGCCAAGCCGACGCCCGTCAGCGTCCACATGGTGCGGCTGCCCGCCCCGGCGTCGAGGCCGTGGTCGAGAGTGAGCTGCACGAGGACGGGCACGGCGACGCGCCCGGCCGCGCCGACCAGCGCCAAGGCGAGCGTGGCGGCCGCGCCCTGCTGCAGCTCCGGCGACGTGCGCCACCCCCGCCGCAACACCTCCCACGTCGAGCTTCTGGCACCGAGATCGCGCGTCTGGTGGCCCGATCTCGGTGCCAGAACGGTGGGGTAGGTGGTGGCGGGGTCGGTGGTCGTCACGGCGACACCCCCGCCTGCTCGTAGGCGCGGGCCAACAGCGCGTACGCGGGCACCGTGGCCAACAGCTCCTCGTGCGTCCCCCGCGCCTGCACGCGGCCGTCGGCCAGGAACAGCACCTCGTCGGCGAGCGCCACCGTGCTGGGCCGGGTCGCCACCATCACCGTCGTCGTCTCCCGCAGCCGGGTGCCCAGCGCGTCGAGGATCTCGGACTCGGTGGTGGGGTCGACGGCCGAGGTGGCGTCGTCGAGCAGCAGCAGGCGCGGCGTCGTCACCAACGCCCGCGCCAACGCCACCCGCTGGCGCTGGCCACCCGACAACGTCGCCCCTCGTTCGCCGACCACGGTGTCGTAGCCGTCGGGCAGCGAGGCGATGAAGTCGTGGATGCGGGCCACCCGGGCCGCCGCCTCCACCTGCTCCTGCGACACGTCGCGCCCCAGGGCGATGTTGTCGCGCAGCGTCTCGCTGAACAGGAACGCCTCCTGGAACGCCAGCGCGATGTCGTCGGGCGCGTGGATGGCGCCCGAGGCCGGCTCCAGCAGCCGGGCCAGCAGCAACAGAAGCGTCGTCTTGCCCGAGCCCGTCGGCCCCACCACGGCAACCGTCGACCCCGGCCGCAGCGAGAACGACACGTCGATGACGACGGGCGGATTGTCGCCGTAGGCGAAGGTGAGGCCTTCGATGTCGACGCCCGCAGACGGGGCCTCGCGGCGCACGGCCTTGGCAGGCACCTCCTGGGTCAGCACCCAGTCGATCCGGTCGAACGACGCCACCGTGCGGGGCAGGTCGCCGAGCACGTAGCCGATGAGGCGGAGCGGGAAGACCAGCAGCGTCAGCAGGTTGACGAACGCCACCAGCGTGCCCGGGGTGATAGCGCCCGCCTCCACCCGCCACGCGCCCACCACGAGCACGGCGATCGTCCCCACCGCGGGGACGGCGTCGATCAAGGTCTCGAACCGGGAGCGCATCACCGACACGGTCACCTTGGCGTCGCGCAGCGCCTCGGCCTGCCGACGGAACCGCTCGGTCTCGTCGTTCTCGGCGCCCAGCGTCTTGACCACCATGGCGCCGTCGAAGCTCTCGTGCGCCACGGCGGACACGTCGCCGACCCGCTCGCGCTCGACTCGCGCAGGGTGCTCGACCTGTCGCTGGAAGTGCAGGTTCATGGCGATGAGCACGGGCAGCAGCAGCAGGCCGATCACGGCGAGGAACGGATCGGTGAGGAGCATCCACGCCGCGGTGATGACGAGGAGGGCGACCACGCCCGTGGCGTAGGGGAGCGGGGCCAGGATGTCGGCGGCCGCCTCGATGTCGGCGTAGCCGTGCGAGAGCAACCGGCCGGTCGGCAGCGACTGGTGCCACTGGAGCGGCAGCCGTTGGTACTTGGCCACCACCTGCTCGCGCAGCGTGGCCTCCACGCCGAACTTGGCCAGGCTGGCCCCCACCCGGCGGCACACGATGCCCGCCGCCTTGAGCACCCCGACGGCGACGATGGCGGCGGCGCCGACGGCAACCGTCGAGCCCGGCACGTCGCCCACCTCGAAGCGGGGGCGGATCACGCGATCGACCACGCGGCCCAACACCCACGACGAGCCCACGGTGGCGGCCGCGTAGACGACGGCGCCGAATACCCCGGCGGCGAACGGACGCGGGTGGAGGGCGACCTCCCGCCGCAGCACGGCGAGTCCCCGTCGCAGGAGCCGCCCGGTCGGGGGAGAGGCTGACACGAGGTTCAAGGATGTCCGATCCGCAATCCTTGCGCGACGGGGTTTCCGCACGCCCGCACTTGGTGGCGGGCAAGGGCTCGCCGGTACCCTTCTCCGACGATGTCCGAACACCCCATGAAGGAACGCCTCGAAGAGCTGGCCGAGCGCAAGGAGGCGGCACTGCACGCCGGCTCGGAGCGGGCCGTCGAGCGCCACCACGCCAAGGGCAAGATGACCGCCCGCGAGCGCATCGAGTACCTCCTCGACGAGGGCTCGTTCCAGGAGCTCGACATGCTCGCCCGCCATCGGGCCCACGACGCCCTGGAGGATCGCCCCTACACCGACGGCGTGATCACCGGCTTCGGCACCGTCGACGGCCGCCGGGTGTGCGTGTTCAGTCAGGACTTCACCGTGTTCGGCGGGGCGCTCGGCGAGGTCTTTGCCGAAAAAATCCACAAAGTCATGGACCTGGCGTCGTCGCTCGGCGTCCCCATGATCGGGCTCAACGACGGGGCGGGCGCCCGCATCCAGGAGGGCGTCGTCTCCCTCGACTCCTACGGCAAGATCTTCCACCGCAACGTGCTGGCGTCCGGCGTCATCCCCCAGATCAGCGTGATCATGGGACCGTGCGCGGGCGGGGCGGTCTACAGCCCGGCC
>JAHWLA010000003.1 GCA_019347595.1 Actinomycetota bacterium | reverse complement strand
GGCGCCCGTCTCCGTCAGCGTGGACAGCGCCCGCCGGTGCTGGGCCACTACGGGCACCACGGCCGCCGGGCGGGACCACCACGCCTCCATGCGCCGCCGCCCGTCGGCGAACGACGCACCGGCGCGGTCCAGCGCGTCGGCCGCCACTGCGGTGTCGCCCCGCCGTGCCGCGATCAGGCCCAACCGAGCGGCGTCGACGCCTGCCTCCACGTCGTCTCGTGCTGCCAGCGCGGCGAGGACGCCGCCCGCCGTAGCCACCACCACGACGAGCACCACCACTGCCGACCCCGCCCACGCCCATCGCCGTTCACGCCGCGGCAGCCGGGCCAAGCCGACGACCACGACGACGGCCAACACACTGAACGCCACTACCGCCGTCGCTCCCGCCGGTCGTTCGAGGTCGAACGCCGCCACCGCCAGCCCGGCGGCCACGACCGCCCGCAACGCCCAGGCGTCGGCGTCGCCCGCCACCATGGCCACCGCCACGCCGGTGGCCCCGCCCGCAAGCCACGCCCCCGGACCGGCACCCGCGGCGGCGGTGAGCGGCACGCCGGCGATTGCCAACAGGACGACCGGTGCACGCGAGCCGACGGCCGTCACCACGGCCGCTGCGGCCATGCGCAGCACGGCGTCGAACCAATCGATGCCCGTCGCCGCACCGGGCAGGAACGCCCCGGCCACGGCGGCGCCGGCCACGACCACCACGCCGACCGTCCCCGGCAACGACGAGAGCCGCCGCCCGGCCACGAGCGCCACCACGGACACCGCCGCGAAGGCCGCCGCCGCCGCCAGGAACCCGTGCATCTACGCGACGACTGCCGCTGACATCGTCAGCGGCAGTCGCACGTGAGAGCGGAAGGAAACGAGTGGATCAGGCTTCGACGCGTGCAGCCCGACGACGCCGAGCCGCGACGACGGCCGCGCCGCCCAGGAGAACGAGCCCGGCGCCCGCCGTCACCAGCGGGGCAGTCGAGTCGGAGCCGGTGCGGGGCAGGTCGCGGCCCTGCTCGCCGCCGATGACCCGCAGCGTGGCCGACAGGACTCGCACGTCGCCCGCCGGGTCGACACCGGTGGCCTCCACTGTGTGGTCGCCGACGGGGGCGTTGGCGGGGACGTTGAACGTCAGCTCGAACCCACCGTCGGCGCCAACCGTCGCTGTGCCGACTCGCGTGACCTGCGAGCCCATGACGAGGTCGACGTTGACGGTCGAGGCGGGCCGGAAGCCGCAGCCCCTCGCTGTGACGGGCTGGCCCGGTCGAGCGGCACTGCGGCTGAGCTGCAGGGCGCCTCGGTTGGGCGGGTACTGCCCGGATGTGCCTGCACCTTCGGTCTGGGGGCACCGGCTGCTGTTCTCCGGCGCCTGCTGTGCCACGGCTGCCCCCGCGGGTAGCAGCAGCAGTGCTGCTACCAGGGCGCGTACCAGGTGTCGTCCCATCGTCTCCGGTTCCTTTCCGCCAAATTCAGTCCGTAAGTGGCAATGCTTACCCACCGGCACCCCGGAGTCAATTACCACGGGATGCCGCCATCGGATATTGCCGTTGGTTGTTTACAGATATTCGACCCGCTCGCCGACCGCCCGATGGCGGGTGTCCAGTACCCCCACGGCCTCGCCCGCAACCAGTTCGTAATCGAAGTCGTCGTGGTCGGTGAGCACGATCACCAGGTCGGCAGCGGCTACTTCCTCGGCCGTGCACTCCACTCGGCGCACCCGTTCGCTGACCCGTCCCTCCACCACGTGGGGGTCGGCGGCCCGCACCTCGGCGCCCAGCGCCGCCAGCCGCTCGGCCACCACCACGGCGGGCGACTCCCGCGCATCGCCGGTGTTGCGCTTGTAGGCCAGGCCCAGCAGCAGCAGCCGGCTGCCGTTCACGGCGAGCTTGCGCCGGTTGAGCGCGACCGTCACCCGCTGCACCACGTAGTCGGGCATGTGGTCGTTCACGTCGTTGGCCAGTTCCACGAAGCGGAAGCTCTGGCCCAGCGCCCGCTTCACCCGCCAGCTCAGGTAGCTGGGGTCGATGGGCAGGCAGTGGCCGCCCACGCCCGGCCCCGGAGTGAAGCGCATGAATCCGAACGGCTTGGTCGACGCCGCGTCGATGGCCTCCCACACGTCGATGCCCAGGTCGCTGGCGAACATGGCCAGCTCGTTGACCAGGGCCACGTTGACGTGCCGGAACGTGTTCTCCAGCAGCTTGGTGAGCTCGGCCACCCGGGTGGAGCGGACGGGAACGGTGCGCTCCACCAGCGTGTCGTAGAAGGCCTGCACGGCGGCCAGCGAACGGGCGTCGATGCCGGAGACGACCTTCGGCGTGGTGGTGAACGTCCACACAGTGTTGCCCGGGTCGATCCGTTCGGGGCTGTAGCCGAGCGAGAAGTCGTCGCCGGGCACGAGGCCCGAGCCGTCCTCCAGGATGGGGCCGACCAGTTCCTCGGTGGTGCCCGGGTAGGTGGTCGACTCCAGGACCACGGTGGCGCCCGGCCGCAGGTAACGGGCCAGCGCGGCGGCGGCCGCCTCGATGTAGCTGAGGTCGGGGTTGCCTTCCCGCAGCGGGGTGGGGACGGTGATCACAGCGACGTCGAAGCCGTCCAGCGAGGCCGGATCGGCCGACGCCTGGTAGGCGCCCGAGTCGAGGAGCGGTTGCAACGCCTCCGACGGCACGTCCTCCACGAACGACTGCCCGGCGGCCAGCCGCTTCACCCGGCTCTCGTCGACGTCGAAGCCGACGACGGAGTAGCCGGCCTCGGCCGCCCGCACCGCCACGGGCAAGCCGACGTAGCCCTGGCCGATCACCGTCACCCGCCTCGTGGGCCTCGTCACGGGCACGAGTGTTGCACGCCGCTCAGGATCGCCCCCGTCTTTGCCGACATTGCTTCGAGTGCTCGACTTGAACGAACTGCTTCAGTACACCGTGGAGCAGCGGGGGTCCGACCTGCATGTGAAGGCGGGTTCCCCGCCGCACGTGCGCGTGGACGGTCACCTGATCGCCGCGCCGTTCGACCGCGTCACACCGGCCGATACCGAGCGCATGGCGTTCCAGGTCATGCCCAAGGACCGGGCCGACGAGTTCGTGACGACGGCCGAGGCCGACTTCGCGCTCAGCGTGTCGGGCCTGGGGCGGTTCCGGGTCAACGTCTTCCGCCAGCGCGGCTCGGTAGGGCTGGTGTTCCGGCGGGTGCTGCCCGGCATCCCCAGCTTCGAGTCGCTGGGCCTGCCCTCGGTGGTGCGCCGGCTGGCCGAAGAGCCCCGCGGCCTGGTGCTCGTCACCGGCCCGACGGGCGCGGGCAAGACCACGACGATCGCCGCCATGATCGACCACATCAACGAGACACAAGCGGTGAACGTGGTGACGATCGAGGACCCCATCGAGGTCCTGCACGTGGACAAGAAGGCCATCGTCAACCAGCGGGAAATCGGCACCGACACCCGCGACTACTCCATGGCCATGAAGCGGGTGCTGCGCCAGGACCCCGACGTCATCTTCATCGGCGAGATGCGCGACCCGGAGACGGTGTGGGCGGCGTTGGCCGCCGCCGAGACCGGCCACCTGGTGCTGTCGACGCTCCACACCACCAACGCGGTGGAGACGGTCAACCGCATCGTCGACTTCTTCCCGCCCCATCAGCAGAAGCAGATCCGGCTGTCGATGGCCTCGTCGTTGCGCGGCGTCGTCAGCCAGCGGCTGCTGGAGCGGGCCGACGGCAAGGGCCGGGTGCCCTCCGTCGAGGTGCTGGTCATGACCGGCCGGGTGTTCGACCGCATCGTCGACCCCAACCAGGCGCTCAACGATTCGATCGAGAACGTCATCGCCGAGGGCGAGTACTACGGCATGCAGACGTTCGACCAGAGCCTGTTCGGCCTGTTCAAGAACGGCATGGTCGACCTGCGCAGCGCCATGGCGGCGGCGTCGAACCCCCACGACTTCCGCATCGCCCTCCAGCAGGCCGGGCTGCTGCCGGTCTAGGCGGCAGGCGGCTGGGCGTCGGCTCCGGCTTCGTTCCGGCGGCGCCGGTAAAGGGCGAAGACCACGCCCGCCAGCGCACCGCCGGCCACCACCCCCAGCCACGACGGGAAGGAGCTGTCGCTCGACGCCCGCCCCGCCAGCTCGGCGGCGCCCTCGACCGTGAACGACACGGTGCGCTGGTGCTCGGGGCCGCCGTTGATGTCGCGCAGGGTCAGCGTGGCCTCGTAGGCCCCGGGCTCGAGCTCGGTGTCGCCTGCCGAGAACCGCAGCGTGCGGCTCTCGCCCACGGGCACCGTCCCGAGTACCGGCAGCTCGGTCGTCGCACTGAGGCCGCCCCGCTCGATCGTCAGTGTGCCCACCGGTTCGACGAGGAGGCCGCCCACGTTGGCGATGTCGACCTCGAAGGCGCGGGCCGACGGCGCGCCCACCCAGCGCAGGTCGCGGACCTCGAAGGCGCGCTGCAGCGGCTCGTCGCCGCGCACCGTCAGGTAGACGCGCACGCCGACCCGTTGCCGGAGCACGACGTTGGGCTGCCCGCTCGGTGTCGTCCCGCCGTCGGCCCGCTGGGCCACCACGGCGGCGATGTGGTCGCCCAGGGCGGCGTCGGCGGGGACGGTGATGCGCACCTGCACCGGGGCTGTCCCCTTGGCGGGCACCCGCACGCGGCTGGGCGTGACGGTGATCCACGCGCCTTCCGCCGCCGCCGCCGTGCCCGGGGCAAAGCTGCCGTCGTCCAGGACGGTGGCGTCGACCGCGGCCACGTCCAGCTCGAGCGGCTCGTCGGTGAGGTTCACCGCCTCCAGCCGGTCGGTGAAGACGCTGCCGACGTCGACCGTGCGCACGATGTAGGAGCGCTCGCGGGCGGGGGCGTCGGCCGGGCGCACCGGGCGCAGCGAGAACTCGCCGCTCTGGGCCGCCGCACGCGCCGGCGCCGGCGCCGTCAGCCCGGTGAGGCAGACGAGCGCCGGCGTCAGGAAGGCGACCAGCAGACGGGGAAGGCGCACCGAGGTGCTCAGGCCACCGTCTGGGTCACGACCACGCTGTAGGTCCCGACCTCGGTGTTGGGCGGCACGGTGAGCGTCACCGTCGGAGTGTAGGTGTAGGTGCCGCCGCCCGACCCCAGCGCCGAGACGGCGACGGCGATCGGCGTGGTGTTGTTGAGGAAGCCGCCCGACCCGGCGCTGACGCCGTCCAGCAGGCTGGTGCCGCTGGCGGCCACCGCGCCCGTCGCCCACGCCAGCGGCGCGGCGCTCGTGAGGGCGATCGTCTTGGGTGTGGCACCGCCGGTGGACATCGCGGCGGTGGTGGTGGCGGCGGTCACCGACCAGCCGAGCAGGCTGCCCCGGGTGTCCGACACCGTCACGGTGCCGATGGTGGCGCTGGCTGTGGAGCCGACGGCGGCCGATGCGTTCCCGAGCGAGGCGCTGATGGGGGCCGAGATCGAGAGCGTCCCGGCGTCGATGGTGACCGACAGCGTCGTGTCGGCGGTCTGGGCGGCGTGGGCCACGGGCGCCACGGCGACGGCTGCCGCTGCCATGGTGAAAAGTGCGAATCCTCTGCGAGCGTTCATTGTGTGCCGTTCTCCTGGCTTCCGTCCGATGTGGGTCGGCGCATTCGTTTCAAGAGGTTTCGGCGCTCTCAGCGGTTGACTGCATGGCCCGAAAGGATGGTTGTGTCAACGCAATCGGGCTAGTTACAGGCACAGCGCAGAGAGCGTGGTGTGCGACACGACAGCGGTGGGGCTGCTTCGCCAGTTCGCCTTCCTGGCCTTCACCACGTAGTGGTAGGTGGTGCCGAACGACAGGCCGGTGACGGTGTAGTTCGTAGTGCCCACCCCGTCCACGGCGGCCACGTGGGTGAACGGGCCTTCGGCCACCGGGGACTCGAGGATCTCGTAGCCGTCGGCCCACGTCGAGGCGGTCGCCGTCCACGACACGACGATCGACGCCGCCACCGCCGTGCACGGGCCGTGGGCCGTGGCCGGGCTGGTCGGCGCAGTGAGCACGTCGGTGCCGAGTGTCGTGCTCGCCGTATGGGCGCTGGTGAACGCGCCGAAGGCGACCGAGCTGGTCGCCAGCACCACGGTCACCACCACCGCTACGAGCAAGCGCCGCTCACGCACGCTGCCTCACCGCCAAGGCGCCGAGGGACAGGAGGGCGGCCACGGCCACGGCCGGCCGAAGCCGCACTGCAGGCTCTGGGCCCGGTGCGGGCAGCGCGGAGGCACCGTTGTGTCGTCGTCGTCCGCCCAGATGTCCTTGAGCCACAACGCCGCCAGGACGAACGGGACGAAGAGGACGAACAGCGTGCGGACCGGCGGCTCGCGCAGCCAGACGGTGGCGTAGCCGACCTTGGGGACCGCGGCACGGACCTTCCACACCGCCCCGCCTTTGAGGCGGGCCGTCCACGGGTCGGCGCCGTTGTTGGCGTCGCCCTGGGTGCGCACGATCGGCGTGGGGCCGGGCTGGTGGATCTCCACCACCCGGTGGGTGACGATGCGGCGGTCGTCCACGGGGCTCCGGTAGGTGATGACGTCGCCCACGCGCAGGTCGGCGGGGTCGACCGGCGTGGTCACGACCATCGAGCCCTCGGGCATGGTGGGCCGCATGCTGGCAGTGAGCACGGTGGCCGTCTGGTAGCGGCCGGTGCGAGGGCCGACGGCGAGCACGCCGAACGCCACGAGGGAGAGCGCGACGAAGGCCGGCCCCAGGAGCCGGCTCGTCGTCGTGGCGATGGTTCGGATCGTGCGCATTGCTGTGATCGGTGTCTCCTGGGAACGTCAGGCGGGCTGCGCCCGGAGGCGCAGCCCGGCTGCCGTGTGGGCGGTCAGGGTGCCGTTACTGGGCGGTGGCGGCCCGCTGCGTGGCGGTGAAGGTGAACTGCACCGTGGAGCTCAGCCCCTGGAAGCTGTTCCCAGCGCTGGAAGGCAGGCGCACGGTGACCACCATGTCGTCGGTGCTGCCGACCGTCAGCGCCGCCATGTTCGACATGGCGATGCCGCTGCCGACGATGGCCCGTTCGGCCACCACGCTGGTGCGGGTGCCGGCGTTGTCGCCGGCGCTGAGCTGGTCGCACGTGTAGGTGTACGGCGCCGATGCCGACTCCCGCCAGCCGAGCAGGCCGCCGCACTTCTCGATCTTCATCTGCAGGCCGTCGGTGGCGTCGGTGTCGAGCAGCGAGCTGGTGGTGGCTGCCGTCGTCAGCGCGATCGAGGCCAGGTTCTGCTGGTCCGCGCCGGTCGGGTTTGTGAGCTTGACCCGCCGCTGGGCCGTGTCGCCCGGCACCATGCCGTCGGCGGCCACGCTCATCCGGTTGTCGGCGCCCGAGGCGCCGAGGGCGATGTTCACCGTTCCCGAGTCCACGGTGAGCGAGGCGCTCTCCGAGTCGGTGAAGGTGGCGAACGTTCCGAGCCCGGCGATGCTCGCCGCTGCTCCGATAGACCCCATCGACAACAGGATCTTGCGAGACGTCTTCATGGTGATGCGTTCTCCTCCGCGCTCCCGTACCTGTCTGCGATACGCCGAGTGCATCGGCCGGTCACGGTCAGTGAATAGAGCGCGGTTTACGAAACCGTCCGTTGTGACTAGGCGCGCGCTGCCGCATGGGGCAGGAACCGTTGACGACAATGGCCCGTCCTGACCGGTCGATCCCCGTCTTCGGCGCTGGTGGCGACCGATAGCCTCGGTTTGTGATCCCCGAACGCTTTGCCCCGCTGCGCGACCAGACGGCCGAGTTGGCCGAGCTCTTCGCGCGAGCGGGCAAGCGGCTGTACCTGGTGGGCGGGGTGGTGCGCGACGTCCTGCTCGACCGGGTGCGAGTGGAGGACGACCTCGACTTCACCACCGACGCGCGGCCCGACGAGATCGAGGCGTTGGTGGCGCCCGAGGCCGAGGCGGTGTGGTTGCAGGGCAAGCGGTTCGGGACCATCGGCTGCCTGTGGCGGGGGCGGCGGTGCGAGATCACGACGCACCGGGCCGAGGCCTACCAGCCCGACTCCCGCAAGCCGTCCGTGGAGTTCGCCGGGGCCGTGGAGGCGGACCTTTCGCGGCGCGACTTCACCGTGAACGCCATGGCGCTGCGGCTGCCCGATTTCGAGCTGGTCGACCCCTTCGGCGGCATCGCCGACCTGGCCGCGGCCCGGCTGCGCACGCCGCTGGCGCCCCAGGAGTCGTTCGCCGACGACCCGCTGCGCATGCTGCGGGCGGCCCGGTTCCTGGCGGGGTACGGCCTGACGCCAGACGACGACCTGGTGCGCGCCGTGGAGCGGATGCACGGGCGGTTGGAGATCGTGTCGGCCGAGCGCATCCGCGACGAGTTCGACAAGCTGCTGGTGGTCGAGCACCCGGGGCCGGGATTGTGGTTCCTCGTGCGCACCGGGCTGGCCGACGAGTTCCTGCCCGAGCTGTCGGCGCTGGGGCTGGAGCAGGACCCGATCCACCGGCACAAGGACGTGCTGGCCCACACCATCGCCGTGGTCGAGAACACCACACCGGACCGGTGGCTGCGGCTGGCGGCGCTGTTCCACGACGTGGGCAAGCCCAAGACCCGATCGATCGGGCCGGAGGGCGTGTCGTTCCACCACCACGAGGTGGTCGGCGCCCGCATGACGCGGGACCGCATGAAGGCGATGCGGTACTCCACCGACGACATCGAGGCGGTGTCACGGCTGGTGGAGCTCCACCTGCGCTTCCACGGGTATCGCGAGGGGGACGGCGGGTGGACCGACTCCGCCGTCCGCCGGTACGCCCGGGACGCGGGGCCGTTGCTGGACCGGCTGAACGAGCTGACGCGGTGCGACTGCACCACGAGGAACAAGCGTCGTGCCGCCGAGCTGGCCACCCGCATGGACCAGTTGGAGGAGCGCATCGCCCGGCTGCGGGAGCAGGAGTCGCTCGACGCGCTGCGGCCCGACCTCGACGGCAAGCAGGTGATGGACCACCTGGGGATCCGGCCGGGCCGGGCGGTGGGCGAGGCCTTGGCCATGCTGCTGGAGGCGCGCATGGAGGAAGGCCCGCTGGGCGAGGAGGAGGCCTACCGCCGGCTCGACGCTTGGTGGGCCCAGCGCACGTCGACCACCTGACGTCCCGAGTACATAGGGTACGGAATCCGTACCCTATGTACTCCAGAGTGAGCGCAACTCAGACGGGGACGAGCTCGAGGTGGGTCCCGGCGGCTTGGGCCAGTGGACGCAGGTCGGTCACGTCCGAGGTGACGACGAGGTCGCCGTCGTCGGCCAGGAGCACCACGGCGGCGTCGACCACGTCCGCAGTACGACATCGCGCCAGTAGCACGCCGGCCCGACGCCCCAGCGCGTCGTCCAACGGCACGACGTCGACGCCCGGGAGCAATGCCGCCAGACGCGCTTGACGGCTGCCGCCCCGCCATACCTGGCCGACCACGCCCCCGTGCGTACGTGGGGAGCGTCCCGCCAACAGCCCGCGCTTGAGCAGGGCGACGACGTCGCGGTCGCCTCGTTCAATGGCGAGCAGCGCGCCCGCATCGAGCACAAGCGTCACGCCGAGGTGCGCCGGGGGCGGCGGGCGGGCTTGCCGGTCGGCCGCACGACGGTGGCTCGCGACGCGGCCTTCCGGGCTGCCGCCGCCATTTCGCCTTCGGTGATGGCGCCGTGCTCGGCCTCGAAGTCGCCGATGAACGCGGCCAGCGCAACCATGCGACGGTCGTGCGCGACCTGGCGTGCCAAGGCCTCGTTAACCCACGCGCTCACGTTCTCGGCGCGACCCGCCGCGACCGCCTTGTGGGCGGCGACGAGGAGTTCGGGGTCGACGGTCGCCGACAGCCGTTGTTTTCCGCTCATACCGTCATGCTATCGCCATACCACGAACGTGGCACTTCGAGCGTCGCCCGCCAGCGGTCGGGCGCCACCTCCACGAACGGGAAGGGCACCACCTCGCCGGCCGCGCGGTCCCAGAACGCATGCGGGTGGTCGGCGGGCAGGCGGCACAGGACGTGCACGCTTACGCCGACGCCCGGCCCCGGGTTGCGCACGCGGTGCCAGCCTTCGCCCTCGTCGGGCAGCAGGTAGGTCACGTCGCCTTGGCGCCAGACGTGGCGCGACACCTCGTCCAGCGAGCCGTCGGCGTAGCGGGTCTCCTCGTCGCCGCCCCTGAGGTAGCCGATCACGCCCCAGCAGCCGTGGTGGTGCACGCCGCTCGACGTCCCCTCCGGGAACACCACGGCGAGCACGTGGAAGCGTCCCTCGGGATCGGCGTGGAGCAGGTTGCCGACCGCTTCGCCCTGCCACGGCTCGTAGGCCCACGCCGGGATCGGCTGGTCGGGCGTGTGCAGCATCGCCTCCATGGCGGGTCGCATGGCCTCGCACATGGCGCGCTCGCTCCCGCCGCCCGCCAGCGCGGCCACCACCGCCCCCACCAAGCCGTCCAACGCAGGAGTCATAACCTCGCCATCGTGCCTCGCCCGCCTCGCCACGACCACGACGCGGGCGGCGACCCCGCGGTTCTCGCCGCCAAGGCTGCGCTGCGCCGGGAGGTGTGGGATGCGATGCGCGCCGCCAAGGTCGCTCGTTTCCCCGGCGCCGAAGGGCGCATCCCCAACTTCACCGGGGCGGAAGCGGCAGCGGAGCGGCTGCGCACCACCCCGGAGTGGCAGGCGGCCCGCACGGTGAAGGCCAACCCCGACTCGCCCCAGTGGCCCGTCCGGCAGCGGGCCTTGGAGGACGGCAAGACGCTCTACATGGCGGTGCCCCGCTTGGCCGAGGAGCGGCCCTTCTTCCTCCTCGACCCCGCCGACCTGGCCGACTCGCCGCGGCACGCGTCGTCGATCAAGGGGGCGTCGAAGTCGGCCCGCACGGTCGACGTCGACGAGCTCGAACCCGTCGACCTGGTGGTGACCGGGTGCGTGGCCGTCGGTCGGGACGGCGCCCGCCTCGGCAAAGGCGGCGGCTTCAGCGACCTGGAGTTCGCGGTGGCCGCCGCCGCCGGCCTCATCGGCCCGAAGACGGTCGTGGTCACCACGGTGCACCCGTTGCAGGTGAGGGACGCCGGCGTCATCCCGGTGACCGACCACGACATGGCCGTCGACGTCGTCGTGACCCCCGACGAGGTGATCGAGACGCGGGGCCGCCGCCGTGGTCGTGGCCGTACGCCCGCCATCGACTTTGACGACCTGACCGACGACAAGGTGGCGGCCATCCCGCTGTTGCAGCGACTACGTCGTGAGCAGCTTCACCACTGAGTCGACGTCGGACAGGTCGTCGAGCACGGCGTCGGCGTCCACGTCGTCGAGGTCGTAGGGACGGGCGCCGGTGCGGACGAGGGCGCAGCGGACGCCGGCGGCGCGGGCGCAGGCCAGGTCGTGCACGGTGTCGCCGATCACCCACACCTGGTCGGGCTCGAAGGGGCCGTGTCCCTGCGCGGCTGCCCGCTCCATCGCCACCGGTACGAGTTGCAGCCGGTCGGCGTTGTCGCTGCCGAACGCACCGATCTCGAGGTCGAGCCAGATGTCGAGGTCGAAGGTGGCCAGCTTGGTCGCCGCGTTGGCGGCGGTGTTGCCCGTGAGAACGGTCTGGGTCACGTCGTCGTCGTCGTGCAGGCGGGCCAGCACCTCGGCCACGCCGGGCAGCACCGTCCCCACCTCGCGCATGAGGTCGATGGCGCCCGCCAGCTCGGCTTCCAACCGCCCGAGCACGAGCGGCAGGTGGTCGTGGCCTGTCTCGATCCCCATGGAGGCCAGGATCTCCAAGGCGATCTGCGGGTCGGTCTTGCCGCCCATGCGGACGCCGTGCTCACCGGGATGGCGGCCCACGGCGTGCTCCACGGCCGTGGCGAAGACGTCCGCCGCCACCTGCCCGGCCCGCACCAGGGTGCCGTCGATGTCCCACAGGATCAGGCGCTGCGACATGGGAGGCGACGGTAGCGTCCTCGCCATGGCCTCTCGGATTGCGCTGGCGCACCTCCCCACGCCGCTGGAGCCCGCGCCCCGGCTGGCCGCTGCGCTCGACATGGACGCCGACGCCCTCTGGATCAAGCGCGACGACTGCACCGGCCTGGCGGGCGGGGGCAACAAGGCCCGCAAGCTGGAGTACCTGTGCGCCGACGCGCTGGCGCAGGGCTGCGACGCCCTGGTCACCGGCGGCGGGCGCCAGAGCAACCACGTGCGCATGACGGCGGGGGCGGCCAACAAGCTCGGCCTGGCGTGCACGATCGTCCTGTCGAGCGACCGGCCCTCGCTGCCGGCAGGCAACGTCGTGCTCGACCTGGTGCTGGCGCCGGACATCGTGTGGGCGGGGCGGTTGGGATACGCCGCCTTGGAGGAGGCGATCGAGGCGGCCGCCGCCCGGCTGCGCGACGAGGGGCGACGGCCCTACGCCATGCCCATCGGGGGGGCCTCGGTGGTGGGGGCGCAGGGGTATGTGGCGGCGGCGGCCGAACTGCGGGCGCAGTTGGCCGACATCGACGTGGTGGTCGTCGCCGTCGGGTCGGGCGGCACGCAGGCCGGCTTGGCCGCCGGCTTCGGGGACCACGGCAAAATCCTCGGCGTCGACGTGGGGGCGCGTCCCGACACGGTGGAGGCCGTGGCCCACGCCGCCGTCGCCGCCGCTCGCTACGCCGGGTTGCCCGACCCCGTGGGCGAGCCGCAGGTGTTCGCCGGCGCCGTGGGGCCCGGGTACGCGGTGCCGACCGAGGAAGCGCGCGCCGCCGTCGACCTGGCGGCGCGCACCGAGGCGTTGCGGCTCGATCCCGTCTACACGGGCAAGGCCATGGCCGGGTTGCTCGCCGCTCGTCGCCAGGGCCGCATCGAGCGCGACACCCGGACGGTGTTCCTGCACACGGGCGGCGTCCCCGCCCTGTTCGCCTACGCCGACTGGGTCGCCGGCGCCGGCGGTGGGATCGGCGCTTAGCTGCCTTCCTTGCGGGCCCGGACGATCAGCGTGCGGGGCACGTAGCGGAACGTCTCCCGCCAGTGCTGGCTGCGCGGCCCGGTGTGGGTCGGGGCGGGCTCGAGGATGGTGTCGACCCGGTAGCTGGCTCGGACCAACCCCATGTAGAGGTCGGAGACGGTGTGGTGGTAGTCGGTGAACTGGATGCCGTTCCACTCGTAGTCGATGGGCGAGTGGTCGAAGTACGACCGGCGCACGAGGAGCGGCTGGTCGGCGTCGTCGTCGATCATGTCGTAGGCGGGATGGGGAAGGCTGAAGACGAGCGGCGCTCCGACCTTCAGGACGCGATGCACCTGGCGGAACACACGGTTGAGATCCTCGACGAACCCGAAGGCGTAGGCGCTGAAGGCCACGTCGATGGAGTCGGCCCGGAGGAACGCGAGGTCGGCGAGGTCGCCGTGGCGCAGCTCCACCCGCACCTCCTCCCGGTCGCAGAGGCGCTTGGCGAAGGCGAGCTGCTCGGCCGATGCGTCGATCCCGATGGCGGTGGCGCCCTGCTTGGCGAAGGCGATGGAGCACTGCGCGCCGCCGCACCCCAGCTCGAGGACGCGCTTGCCCTTCAGGTCGCCGAGCAGGCGGAACTCGGCCTCGGTGCCGATGTCGGGCCCGTAGTGGGCTACGTCGGTGGGCAACTGGGCGCCCGCCTGGTAGGCGGCAGAGTGGCGGTCCCAGGCGGCCGCGTTGTCGGTGGGCATTGGGGAATGTTGCCGCAGCCGTGACCCCGCCGGTTGGACTTCGAGTCGTCACCTTCAACAGCGAGCACGGAAACGGCGGCGACGCGGGAGCCCTGGGCCGCGCGTGCTCGGGGTTGGACGCCGACGTGCTGGCTCTCCAGGAAGTCGACGTGCGGGTGCCGCGGTCGCTGATCGTCGCTCGGGTAGCGGAGGTGACGGTGACGGCCACGCACCTGTCGGTGGAGCAGGACGAGAGCGCGTTGCAACTGGGCGTCACGCTGCCCACCTCCGCTGATTTCGCAGTAGTCCGTGTGTACACCCGGACTTCTGCGAAATCACCGAAAGTTGTATCGCAGTAGTGCGCCGTATAGGGCGCACTACTGCGACACAACCGCCGCTACTTGCCGTCGGCGAAGTCCTCCACCATCTGGCGGGCTTCCTCGTCGCGGTACTGCACGGGCGGCGACTTCATGAAGTAGGCCGACGCCCCCATGACCGGCCCGCCGAGCCCCCGGTCCTTGGCGATCTTGGCGCAGCGCACGGCGTCGATGATGACGCCCGCCGAGTTGGGCGAGTCGTGCACCTCCAGCTTGAGCTCCACTGTCAGCGGCACGTCGCCGAAGTTGCGCCCCTCCAGCCGGATGAACGCCCACTTGCGGTCCTCCAGCCACGGCACGTGGTCCGACGGCCCGATGTGCACGTCACGGTCGGAGATGCCCGCGTCGATCTGGGACGTGACCGACTGCGTCTTGGAGATCTTCTTCGACTTCAGCCGCTTGCGCTCCAGCATGTTCATGAAGTCCATGTTCCCGCCGAAGTTGAGCTGGTAGGTGTGGTCGATGGTGGTGCCGCGGTCCTCGAACAACCGGGCCAGGGTGCGGTGCACGATCGTCGCCCCCACCTGGCTCTTGATGTCGTCGCCCACGATGGGCACGCCCGCGACCTCGAACTTGGCCGCCCACTCGGGGTCGGAGGCGATGAACACGGGGATGGCATTGACGAACCCGACGCCCGCGTCGAGGCACGCCTGGGCGTAGTGCTTCTGCGCCTCCTCCGACCCCACCGGCAGGTACGACACCAGCACGTCGGCGCCGGACTCGCGCAGCGCGGCAGCCACGTCGACCGGCTCGGCGGGCGATTCCTCGGCCACCTGGCGGTAGAACTCGCCGAAGCCGTCGAAGGTCGGCCCCCGCTGCACGGTCACGCCCAGGTCGGGCACGTCGGCGAAGCGGATCGTGTTGTTGATGTCGGCGTAGATGGCCTTGCCCAGGTCGAGGCCGACCTTGGTGGCGTCCACGTCGAAGGCGGCCACGAACTCGACGTCGCCGACGTGGTAGCCGCCGAGCACCACGTTCATGAGCCCGGGCACCCGCTCGTCGGGATCGGCGTCGCGGTAGTACTCGACGCCCTGCACCAGCGAGCTGGCGCAGTTGCCAACGCCCGCGATCGCCACTCGTACCTTGCTCATTCAGGAGCCTCCTGCTTTTCCAGTTCGATGAGTCCGTCGAGCCACGAGATGTCGCGCTCGGTGGTTTCCGTGCCGTGGTCCAAGAGCGATTGCGAGTACGCGTCGAGGCGCTCGCGCCGCGCCCGCATGGCGCCGCGGGCCTTGGCCAGCCGCTCCACCAGGTGGGCCCGCCGCCGTTCGAGCAGCCCCAACCGGGCCTCGGACGGCAGGTAGCGGGCGAAGGCCAGCTTCAGGTTGAAGGCCCGGTCGTCGTCGCCCGACTGCGACTCGGCCAGCAGCAGCTCCTCGAACAGGGCCTCGCCCCGCTCGGTGATGCCGTAGACCTTCTTGCCCCGGCTGCCCCGCACCGCCCGGCTCCGCGCCCGGAAGGCGGCCAGCTCGCCGGTCAACGCCCCCGTGGAGGGGATGGCCGGGCCGGGATCGCCGTGGGCCTCGACCGCCTTGACCGCGCCCGCCGCCTCCAGCCGGGCCAGGCACGGATACAGCGAGCCGAACGACACCGACGAGAACGGCCCGAGCATCTCGCTCAGCCGCTTCTTCAGTTCGTAGCCGTGCAGCTCCTGTTCCTTCAGCAGGCCCAGGATGGCGAGTTCGAGCAAGGCGTCCTCGATGTATCGGTCCGATATATCGAGACCAGTATGACATGTCGGCGCCGGTGACCGTCAACCCCTCGGGCGGTACCCTGGACCGGTGCAGTTCGGCCCCCAGTCGTTGCGAGGCACGCAGGCAGGCGCCGCCGTGCCCGGCCAGATCGAGTACCGGCTGGCCCGCAACTCCATCGTCAAGGAGTTCAAACGCGGGCGCCTCTCCCGCCTCGACGTGTGCGACGCCCACCCCGAGCTGCTCCGGGCGGCCCGCAACATCGGCGCCCCCGCCGAGGAGGACTGCCCGATCTGCGAGACGCCGACCATGGTCCACGTCTCCTACGCCTTCGGCCCCCACCTGCCCGCCCACGGCCATACGTTCGTCAACGCCACCGAGCTGGGACGGCTGACTCGCCGCGCGGGCCAGGTGGCGTGCTATGTGGTTGAGGTGTGCCCCGACTGCATGTGGAACCACCTGGTGCGGGCCTACACGGCGGGCCGGCGGCGGGCCTGACCGCCGAACAGCTCCGCCTCGCCGCCGCCGCGGGAGCCGCCGCCCTGGTCGTGAGTTCGACAGGCGACGCCTTCCTGCTCGCCGTGCTGCTCGGCGTGGTGACGGGCGACGTCGTGGCGGGCGCCGCCGCCGCCGGTGTGGCCGTGGCCCTGTTGGCCCGGTGGGGTAGCTCCTCGTTGGCCGCGGTGGCGGGCGCCCAGGCGGTGCTCGGGCCGGCCGTGGCATTGGGGCCGCCGGTGTCGGGGGCGTCGGTGTGGCTGGCGACGCTCGCCTTGGTCGTGGTGGCCCCGGCGGGGTGGCGGGCCGTGCTGTTCGGCGCGGCGGCGGGGCTGGTGGCGTGCGGCCCGGCGGCGACGACGCTCGGCAACGCCGGCCTGCGCCTCGTGGGTCTCGTGGTGGGTGCCGGGTTGGTCTACGTCGTAGCCCCGTGGCTGGTCCGCACCCCTGTGCGATGGGCCGGGCCGCCGCTGGCGTTCGCCGCCGTGGCCTTGGCGGTGGCCGCATGACCGAGCCCACGCCCCCGCCCCGTCGCCGCCGCACACGCCGCACACGCGCCACCCCCACCCCCACCCCCCGAATTGGGATGCAAAGTGGTCGCCCGGACGCGCGTATCGGCGGCCGGAACACCGACGCCCGCCGAACCGGCGTGCGCAGACTGGCGGTCCGTCTGGCGCGCCTCGGACTCGACGACGCGGAGGCGAACACCGACGCTCGAACCGGTGTGCAAAGCGGTCGCTCCAGCGACCGCTTTGCATCCCAATTCGGGTGGGGGGTGGTGGGGGTGGTGGTGACGGCGGCGTGGGTCGTCGCGGCCGTCGCCTCCGGCGACCTGGCCCACATCGCCGCCGCGGGCACGGCCGCCGCCGTCACCGCCCTGTGGCCGCCCCGCGACACGTCGGTCGAGTGGCTCCTGGTCTCCCTCGGCCTGCTGGCCGCCCTGCCCGCCGCCACCAGCCTCGTCCCCGCCGACGGCACCCCCGCCGTCCCCCTCCTCGGCGCCGCCGCCCTCGCCGTCGCCGCCGCCGCCGTCCGCCCGGAAGCGGGCGTGCTGCTCGCCCCCGCGCTGCTCGTCGCCATCCCGGCGGCGACCGAGCTCGACGCCCGCACGGCCGTGGCCCTCGTCGCGGGCGCAGCCGCCGTTGCCACGGCGTGGTGGCCGCCCCGCCCCGCCGTCTCGCTCGCGCTGCTGGCCGTGGCCCTCACGGCCGTGCCGTCGGCCCGACCGGCCGCCTACCTCGTGGCCGCGGCCGCCGCCCTCGCCGCCGCCGCCCCCGGCCACGGCGGCCGCGTCGCCGTCCTCGCCCTCCCCGGCGCAGTGGTGGCCGCCGCCGCCATCGCGGGCGGGCCGGTGTCGGCCGTCCGCGTCGTCGTCAGCGCGGCGGCGCTCGCCGTCGCGGCACTGGCGGCCATCCGCCCGCAGTCGGCGCCGCTCGGCGCGCGCCACCTGCCCGCGGCGGTCGTGGCCGTCTGGCTGCTCGTGCTCCCCGGCACGTGGGACTGGGTCGGGCCGGCCCGGCTCGACGCGTACGACGCGGGCGCCCTCCGGGTCGTCGCCGCGGGCGCCCTCGCCGTGGCGGCAGAAGCCGCCTACCGGCGCCGCCGGCCGGTACCCTCGAACGACTCCCTCTGATGCCTGCGAAACGCCCCCCTCCGCGTCACGCAGCTCGCCGCCCCGCCCCGCGCAAGCCGCGCACGCGCAAGCCCACCGGCAAGCGCCGCAGCTTCGTCTGGCGCTACCGGCGACTGCTGTTCCTCCTCGGCCTCCTGGTCTTCACTGGGCTGGCCGGGGCGGGCTACCTCCTCGTGCGCGTCCCGCTGCCCCCCGAGAAGATGCAGGCCCAGACCAGCTTCCTCACCGACGCCGACGGCGACCGCCTGGCCCTGCTCACCAGCGACACCAACCGCGTGAACGTCAAGCTGGCCGACGTGCCGCCCGTGGTGATCGACGCCGTGCTGGCCACGGAGGACAAGAACTTCTTCGACCACAGCGGCCTCGACCCGTTCGGCGTGCTGCGGGCCACCGTCGCCGACCTGCGCGGCAGCGCGTCGCTCCAGGGCGGTTCGACGATCACCCAGCAGTACGTGAAGAACGTCTACCTCGGCAGCGACCGCACCCTGGCCCGCAAAGTGAAGGAGGCGGCGCTGGCCGTCAAGGTCGAACGCAAGCTCGACAAGCAGGTCATCCTCGAGCGCTACCTCAACACCATCTACTTCGGCCGCGGGGCGTACGGCGTGCAGGCCGCGTCACGCGCCTACTTCGGCAAGGACGTGGGCGCCCTCGACCTTCGGGAGGCGGCCTATCTGGCCGGCCTCATCCGCGCCCCCGTCGGCGCCGACGCGCTCAAGAACCCCAAGCTGGCCGCCCGGCGCCGCGACAGCACCCTGCGCTCCATGGAGCGGGCGCGCTCCATCACCCGCGAGGAGCGCGAGGCCGTCGCCGCCATGCCGGTGGAGTCGTATGTGATCCCCAAGGACGAGGCCGAGCCCACCTTCGCCCTGCCCGACAAGGGCACGCAGTACTTCGTGGAGTACGTGCGCCGGCAGCTCGTGGCCAAGTACGGCGAGGCGACGGTGCTGGGCGGCGGCCTCCGCGTGAAGACGTCGCTCGACCTCGACATGCAGGCCGCCGCCTACGACGCCGTGTACGGCTTCCTCAACCGCAAGGACGACCCGGCAGGCGCCCTGGTTGCCATCGACGACAACGGCTTTGTGCGGGCCATGGTCGGCGGCAAGGACTGGACGCAATCGCAGGTGAACCTGGCTCTCGGCAGCGACGGCGGCGGGTCGGGCCGCCAGCCGGGGTCGACCTTCAAGCCGTTCGTGCTGGCCGAGGCCGTGCGTCAGGGCTTCAGCGTGCAGTCGTCGCTGCCTGCGCCCGCCGAGATCGTCTTCCCCAAGGCCAACCAGGGACGCGACTATCCGGTCGGCAACTACGAGGACCAGGACTTCGGCGGCTCGCTCAACCTCATCGACGCCACCAAGAGCTCGGTCAACACCGTCTACGCGCAGCTCATCGACGTGGTCGGCCCGCAGAAGGTGGCCGACCTGGCCCACCAGGCGGGCGTCGAGTCCGACCTCGAACCGGGCCTCTCGCTCACCCTCGGGACCTCCGAGGTGTCGGTGCTGGAGATGGCGTCGTCGTACACCACGTTCGCCAACCGGGGCGAGCGGGTGCCGCCCACCGTCATCCTCGAGGTGACCACGGCCGACGGGCGGGTGCTGGAGCGGGCGCGGCCGGAGCGCACCAAGGTGCTGGAGCGCCGCCACGCCGACATCGTGACCTACTGCCTGCGCCAGGTCGTCGAGGGCGGCAGCGGGACCGGCGCCCAGTTCGGCAAGCCGCTGGCGGGCAAGACCGGCACCACCGACGACTTCGGCGACGCCTGGTTCGTCGGCTACACGCCCAAGCTCACCGCGGCGGTGTGGATGGGCTACCCCGAGGGCAACTCCCGGAAGATGCTCAACGTGCGGGGCCGCAAGGTCAACGGCGGCTCGTTCCCGACGACGATCTTCAAGCGCTTCATGGAGAAGGCGACCGCCGGGATGGACACCGGCTCGTTCCCCAACGTGACGAGCTTCGGCGGCAAGACCCTCAAGCCGTCGAGCCGGGCGGTCATCCCGACGACCACCACCACCACGTCGAGCACGGTGCCCGACCAGGCGCCGACCACCACCACGGCGCCGGGCGGCAAGGCGGCCACCACCACGACGACCACCAAGCCCGCCGGCGCCGCGACCACGACGTCGAGCACCACCACCACGACCAAGCCGCCGCCCACCACCTCCACCACCAAGAAGGACGCCGACACCTGACCCCGGCGTTCGGGGGACCAGAACGGTGGGGTCAGCCCTCGGGCTCGACCACGTCGTGCGGGTACATGGAGCGGCACGAGAAGCACCACAGCTCGCCGCCCGGCACCGTCGTCGACGAGCCCGCTGTGTCCCAGCGCTCGGGCACCACGTAGACGCGGTTGACGAGGACCAGGTCGTCGTCTTCCCGAGCGCAGTTCTCGCACACCCGCTCCATGTTGCGAACGGTAGCCCGGCGGGCTCACACTGGAGTCACCGCCGGCAGCCGAGGGGCGCTGGACGGGGAAGGAGGCCAGCGCCATGGCCGCAGCACGGACGTCGTCCATCACCGTTCCCGCGGTGCGTGCCCGCAAGGGCGGCGAGCCGCTCGTCATGCTCACCGCCTACGACGCACCGGGCGCCCGCATCGCCGACGAGGCGGGTGTCGACATGATCCTGGTGGGCGATTCGCTCGCCATGGTCGTCCTGGGCTACGACGACACGCTCCAGGTCACCGTCGAAGACATGGCGCACCACACCGCGGCGGTGGCGCGGGTGAAGCCGCGGGCACTGGTGGTCGCCGACCTGCCGTGGCTGAGCTACCACGTGAGCGTGGAGGACACGGTGCGCAACGCCGCGACCTTGATCCGGGCGGGGGCCGAGGCCGTGAAACTCGAGGGCGGGCGCAAGCGGGTCGATGCCGTGCGGGCGCTGGTCGACGCCGAGATGCCGGTGATGGGCCACATCGGGCTCACGCCGCAGTCGGTGCACGCCATGGGCGGGTTCAAGGTCCAGGGCAAGGACGCCGATGCCGCCGCCGTGCTCGTCGCCGATGCCCAGGCGTTGGCCGAGGCAGGCTGTTTCGCCGTGGTCTTGGAGGGCGTGCCCGACGTGGTGGCCCGCATGGTGACCGAGGCCGTCGACATCCCCACCATCGGCATCGGCGCCGGGCGCTGGTGCGACGGCCAGGTGCTCGTCGTCCACGACCTGCTCGGGATCGAGGACCGGGTGCTGCCGAAGTTCGTGCGCCGCTACGCCTCGCTCAAGGCCGACGCAGTGGCGGCGGTGGCGGCATATGCGGCCGACGTGCGCAGCGGCGCCTTTCCGTCCGACGCCGAGAGCTACCACCTGAGCGACGAGACGGCGCGGGTGCTCGGGCTCTACGGCTCGGCCGCCGACGCCGTGTCAGCATGACCGGGTGACCACCGGCACTGCGGACATCCCCGAGTCGTTGCCCCCGGCGCTGCGGCGCGCGGTCTCGTTCTTCGCCACCGACACAGGGCGGCGCGTGCTGTGGTGGGTGTTGGGGGTGCTGCTGGCGCTGACGTTCCTGGCCTTCCTGGCTGTCGGCGCCAACCGGCCCGCCGACCCTACGCTGGCGATCGGCGCGCTGGCCGGCGTCGACGAGGCCGCCCTGCGGGTGGCGACGCCCGGCGGCGGGGAGCAGGTGAGCTGCGTCCTGGTGGCCGACACCGGCGACGAGCGCGCCCGGGGGCTCATGGAGGTCACCGACCTCGGCGAACACGCGGGCATGGCGTTCCTGTTCGAGGACGACACCACCAGCGGGTTCTGGATGCGCAACACGCCGATGCCGTTGACGATCGCCTACTACGACGCCGAGGGGCGGTTCGTGTCGGCGAACGACATGGAGCCGTGCGCCGACTCGCCCGACTGCCCGAGCTACCCGCCGCCGTCGCGGCCGTACCGGGTGGCCGTCGAGGTGCCCAGGGGGGACGCCGAAGTGCTGGGACTGGTGCCCGGCTCGGTGGCCCGGGTCGGCGGCGCCTGCGCCTGACCCCCGCCCCTCCCGTTCTCGTTACGGAAGTGCGCACCGGGATGCGCACTTCCGTAACCGGTACGGCGACCGGTACCATGGCCGGGTTCTCCAACCGAACACCCTGCCCCCGACCGTCGGGGGCCCCGAGCCAGAGGCCGGGTCCACAGGGAGGTGAAGGCCGTTGCGGCCTTACGAAGTCATGGTCATCCTCGAGCCGAGCCTCGAGGAGGACGTCATCCGAGGGATCGTCGAGCGGGCGACCTCGCTGCTCGACTCCAAGGGCGCCACGCCCAGCCGGGTCGAGACGTGGGGGAAGCGGCGCTTGGCCTACGAGCTCAACCATCGCACCGAGGGGTACTACTTCCTCCTCCGGACGTCTGCCGAGCCCGCCGCCATGGCCGAGCTCGAGCGGATGCTCTCACTCGCAGACGAGGTGGTCCGTCACAAGGTCATCCGCCTGCCGGAATCGGTGGCCGCCCGCGCGCAGTCGGCGTCGGCCCCTTCACCAGCAGCCGAGGCGCCCGCTGTGGCGGACGCCGCCGCGAACGGAGCGTGAGCACGCTATGAGCAACGGAAACAGCGTCACCCTGGTCGGCAACGTCACCCGCGACCCCGAGTTGCGGTTCACCCCCAGCGGGCAGGCGACGGCCTCCTTCGGCCTCGCCGTCAACCGCCGGTGGCAGAACCGCCAGTCGGGCGAGTGGGAGGAAGCCGTCTCCTTCTTCGACGTGGTGTGCTGGCGGGAGATGGCGGAGAACGTCAGCGAGTCCCTCAGCCGCGGGTCGCGGGTCGTCGTGACCGGCCGCCTCGAGCAGCGGTCGTGGGAGACCCAGGAGGGCGAGAAGCGCTCGAAGATCGAAGTGGTCGCCGACGAGATCGGCCCCAGCCTGCGCTGGGCGACCGCGACGGTGACCAAGAACGAACGCCGCGGGCCCGGTGAGGGCGGCGGCGCTGGACAAGGTGGCGGCCAGGGCGGCGGGAGCCGGCCCGCGGCAGCCGGGGCCGCCCAGCCGTCTGCGGGCGGCTACGGCTACGACGAGGAGCCTTTCTAGTGGCACGGAGCAACGATCGCGACCGGGGCGCCAAGCGCGCCCCCAAGGACGACCGCCGCCGCGGCGGGAAGAAGAAGGTCTGCATCTTCTGCAAGGAGAAGATCGACTGGGTCGACTACAAGGACGTCAACGTCCTGCGTCGGTTCATGAGCGACCGGGGCAAGATCCGGGCCCGTCGGGTCACCGGCAACTGCTCGCAGCACCAGCGCGACGTGGCCGTTGCCATCAAGACGAGCCGGGAATTGGCCCTGCTTCCCTACCTCCAGCGCACGGTGGCCGAGCGCTCGGGCCGGGGCGGCGGCCGCGGCGACCGGGGCGACCGGGGCCCGCGCCCCGACCGGCGTGACGCGGCAGCCGAGGTCGAGCCCGACAGCACCGACGTCGACGTGATCGACGACGAGGCGGTCGGCACCGACGACGGCGACGAGCTGGTGGTCGAGACCGTCGGTGCGGGTGCCGGCGCCGGTGCCGGTGCGGGCGCTGACGGCAACGGCGACGGCGGGGACACGGAGGTCGAGTGATGCGCATCGTGCTGCGGTCCGACGTCGACGGCGTCGGCAAGAAGGGCGACATCCTCGATGTGGCCGACGGGTTCGCCCGCAACTTCCTGATCCCCAAGGGCCGGGCCATCAAGGCGACCCCCGGGGTGCAGGCCCAGGCCGACGCCATGCGGCGGTCCCGCGATCTGAAGGACGCCAAGGACCGCGAGTCGGCCGAGGTGGTGGCCCGTACGCTGGTGCCGAGGACAATCCGCATCACGGCCCGGGCCGGAGCCGAGGGCAAGTTGTTCGGGTCGGTGACGGCGGCCGACGTGATCACCGCGGTGGCCGAGCAGGCGGGCGTGGAGCTCGACCGGCGCAAGCTGCACCTGGAGGAGCCCATCAAGACGTTGGGCACCCACCACGTCCCGGTGAAGCTGCACCCCGACGTGCAGTTCCCCGTCACCGTGGAGGTCGTGGCGAGCTAACCCCTCGATCTCGTTGCGCAAGTGCGCACCCCGGTGCGCACTTCCGACACCAGAACGTGCGAACGGGACCGTCCTTCGGGACGGTCCCGTTGTTTGTCGCATCCCCTCGTCACACTGGGGGGTGTGGACAAGAACCGGCTCCTCCACAGGGAAACCCCCAAGAAGACCCCCCTGATGCTCCACAGGGCCGACGGGGTCTACTGAGGATCACCCATGGTGCAATCGATCGAAGAAGCCAGACGGCGGCAGGCCTCCTCCTCCAAGCCGCGAGTGCCCCCGCACAACCTCCAGGCCGAGGAGTCCCTGCTCGGCGCCATGCTGCTGTCGCGTGACGCCATCGTCGACGCCGTCCAGATCTGTTCGGCCGACGACTTCTACAAGCCGGCCCACGGCCATGTGTTCGACGCCATCACCTCGCTCTACGGCCAGGGCGAGCCCGTCGACCCCGTCACCGTGGCCGACGAGCTGCGGCGGGCCGATCTGCTCGACCACATCGGCGGCTCGGCCACCCTGATGTCGCTTCAGGCCAACACCCCGGCCATCTCCAACGCGGGCCGCTACGCCCGCATCGTGGAGGAGCACGCCCTGCTGCGCCGGCTCATCGGGGTGGCGGGCGAGATCGCCGAGCTGGGCTACGACGTGCCCGACGACGTGGCGGCCGCCGTCGATCGGGCCGAGTCGATGGTGTTCGAGGTGGCCCAGCGGCGGGTCACCGACACCACCAAGCCGCTGCGCGACCTCCTGGCCGCCAGCCTCGACCGCCTGGAGGCGCTCTACGACCGGGGCGACACGATCACCGGCGTGCCCACCGGCTTCGTCGACCTCGACGACCGGCTGTCCGGGCTCCAGCCCTCCAACCTGGTGATCGTGGGCGCCCGCCCTGCCATGGGCAAGACCTCCTTCGCCCTCAACATCGCCGCCAACGCGGCGATGGAGGGCGGCGTGCCCACGCTCATCTTCTCGCTGGAGATGAGCCACCTGGAGATCACCCAGCGCCTCATCTGCGCCGAGGCCCGGGTGGAGGCAGGGCGGATGCGCAACGGGCGGCTGCACGACTCCGACTGGGGCAAGATCAGCCACGCCATCGGCCGGCTGGGCGAAGCTCCGATCTACATCGACGACAACCCCATGATCACGGTCATGGACATCCGGGCCAAGGCCCGCCGGCTCAAGAGTCGGGAGGGGCTCGGCCTCGTCATCATCGACTACCTCCAGCTCATGTCGGGGCGGTCCAACGCAGAGAACCGCCAGGTGGAGATCTCCGAGATCAGCCGAGGGCTGAAGATCCTGGCCCGCGAGCTGCAGGTGCCGGTGGTGGCGCTCTCCCAGCTCTCCCGCCAGTTGGAGATGCGGGCCGACAAGCGCCCCCAGCTCGCCGACCTCCGGGAGTCGGGCGCCCTGGAGCAGGACGCCGACGTGGTGATGTTCCTGTACCGCGACGAGGTCTACAACAGCGAGTCGCCCGACCGGGGCACGGCGGAGGTCATCGTGTCGAAGCACCGCTCCGGTCCCACGGGCGTGACCCAGCTCGCCTTCCTCGACCACTACACCAAGTTCGCCAACATGGCCAAGGTCTGACGCCCCTCGATCACGCCCGCCGTGCGCTTCCCCGGTACATCCGACGGTGATCGGGTGTACCTTGAGGGGTGACACGACAAGAGCCCTGACGTGTCGAGCCCGGCTTCGGCCGGCTCGGGAGCGATGCCCCGGACCCCGGTAGCGCAACGACGGCGCTTGCAAAGGGGATTTCAATGGCACGAACCGGGGGTTCTTGCGGGACCATCTCGTCCCGAGACGTGGTCGCGACGGTGGGACCGACGACCATCTGCCTGTCGGGCGAGCACGACGCCTTCAACGCCGACGTGTTCTCGGCCGCCATGGCTCGGGCCATGGCGACAGGCGAGGCCGATGTCGTAGTTGAGCTGCATGAGGTGGAGTTCATGGCCGTGGCGACCGTCGGCGTGATCCTCCGAGCGCGAGCGATCCTCCGGTTGCAGTCTCGATCCGTGGTGCTGCGGTCGCCCTCGCCGTGCGCACAGCGAGTGCTCAGTCTGTGCGGCGCCGCGGACCTCGTCGAGCGGAGCGCGGCCGCCGGCGGGGGGCCGTGACGCAGTGGCGGGCGAACGGCGGCTACGGATCCTCGACCTGCTCGGTATCGGCGGCACCTCGGGGTCGGAGACCAAGCGACTCTGCGAGGTGTGCGCGGAGGCCACGGGGACGACCGGCGCGGGCATCATGCTCATGGCCGGCGACGTGCCCCGCGGCTCGGTGTGCACCACCGACGACGTGAGCGACCTCATCGAGCAGTTGCAGTACGACCTCGGGGAGGGCCCGTGCGTCGACGCCTACCAGGACGACCGGCCGGTGCTCGAACCCGACCTGGCTCGTCCCCGAACGCCTCGATGGCCCGCCTTCAGCGGCCCTGCGGTCGAGGCCGGAGCGCGTGCTGTCTTCGGCTTCCCCCTTCAGGTGGGAGCGGCCCGTCTCGGCGCGCTCAACCTCTACTGCGAACGTCCCGGGGAGCTCACCGACGACCAGCATGCCGACGCCTTGGTCATGGCCGATGTCGCCGCCCAGGCCGTGCTCGTGCTGCAAGCAGGTGCGCCGGCCGGGAGGTTGGCCGGCGAGCTGGAGGCGGGCTCCGACTTCCACTACGTGGTGCACCAGGCGGCCGGCATGGTCGCCGCCCAACTGGAGACCAGCGTCGGCCAAGCCCTCGTGCGCTTGCGGGCCTACGCCTTCGGCAACGACCGCAAGCTGGCGGAGGTGGCCGCCGACGTGGTGTCCCGGAAGCTGCGCTTCGATGCGGACAGCGGCGAGAAAGACCCGAGGCCGTGACGCGGGGGCGGCGACGCTTCGCTCGCGGCGGTCCCCGTACCATGGCGCGGGAGGGTGATGCGCCAGGCCGGCCGCGGCCGAGTGCCCAGGGCACGCCGACGTGACAGGAGAGGCCATGCCCAGAGAAGCGATGCTCGCCAGGACGTTCGTCGACCTGGCCGACACCCTGGTGGCCGACTTCGACGTAGTGGAGCTGTTGACGCTGCTCACCGACCGCTGCGTCGAGGTGCTCGACGTCGGCGCCGCCGGGCTCATGCTGGTGGCGCCTGAAGGCGGCCTGCGGGTTATGGCCTCGTCCAGCGAGGCCATGCGCGTGCTGGAGCTGTTCGAGCTCCAGGCGCAGGAAGGCCCCTGCCTCGATGCCTTCCGAACGGGGCTGCCGGTTGTGGCCCAGGACCTCTCCACGGCGAGCGGGCGCTGGCCCCGCTTCGCGGCCGAGGCGCTAGGCGCCGGCTTCCAGTCGGTGCAGGCGCTGCCCATGCGCCTGCGAGGTGCTGTCATCGGCGCCCTCAACCTGTTCCATGTCGACCGCGGCGAGATGCGGCAAGCCGACATCGACGCCGCGCAGGCGCTGGCCGATGTCGCCACCATCGCCGTGCTCCAGCACCGTGCCGCGCTCGAGGCGCAAGTCCTCAACGAGCAACTCAACCACGCCCTCAACAGCCGCATCGTCATCGAGCAGGCCAAGGGGATGGTGGCCGAGCGCAGGGAACTCGACATGGAGGAGGCGTTCACTGCGTTGCGCAGCTACTCCCGCAACCACAGCCTCCGGCTGGCCGATGTCGCTCGCGGCGTGATCGATGGCACTGTGGCCGTCCCCGAGCTCGATTCCGCGCCTCCCGCCTGAGGCGGCCTACCGGCCCGCCAGCGGGTCGCCCAGCCGGTCGCTGTAGCCCGGCCCCGGCGGGGCGCACGCGCCACCTACCCGCTGCAACGCCAGCCCGCCGTCGACGGCCACGATCCCGGGGTCGCCCGCCGTGTACTCGCCGATGAGGTAGTTGTACCGGCCCTCGTACTCGGCGGGCGCCGCGAACTTGTCGTAGACCGGCACGTCGCGGTGCAGGTAGGTGTACCCGCCCGTCCACTCCCGCTCCAGCGACGCCACCCGCAGCCCGCACAGGTCGGCCTGCCGGTGGGCGGCGAACAGCAGCCGGTTGGTCGACGTGCTGTGGAAGTACGCCGACGACCCGGCGAAGAACAGGTGGTCCTGGCCGATGTCCCGGATCGTCAGCCGCTTGATGGTGACCGCCTGGAACACCACCGGCACCAGCACGGCCAGCGCCACCACGGCGCCGACGGCCCGCCGCCACCGCCACACCGCACCGAGCCCCACGCCCGCCACGGCGAACAGGGCGGGCAGCGCGGGCAGCACGAAGCGGGCCTCCTTGTGCCCCTCCACCGAGTGCAGTCCCACGAACAACGCGCCGCACACGAACAGCCCCGGCGCCCGCCACGCGCCCACCGCCACCAGCACGGCCAGCACCACGACGGCCGGACCGATCGAGTGGAACAGGAAGCGCAGGTAGTACCAGGCGGGCGTCTCCCCGAAGCCGGCCGCCACGCCCTCCACGAACGTGACCCGCCCGTACTCCCACACCGAGTGGAACGGCACCCCCCACGTCACCCAGTCGACGACCCCCAACAGCGCGGCCCACCCGGCCAGCACGGCGGCGACGACCCCCACCCGCGGCCAGTCGCGTCGCACCGCCAGCACGCCCAGCACCACCACGCAGAACAGTGCGTTGTGCACCCGGAACAGCACCGCCAGCCCCAGCAGCGACGCCCCCACCACGACCCACCGGCGTCGCCCGGCATCCGGCCGCAGCGTCAGCCACAGCCCGAACGTGACCGGCGCCAGCGACGCCGTCTCCGTGAGGCCCCGGTGCGAGAAGTACAGCAGCGGCGCGGCCAGCGCGGTCACCGCCCCGGCCACGGCCGACCCCACCTGGCCCGCGCCCCACGCGCCGGCCAGCCGGACAGCGGCGTAGGCGGACGACAGCGCGGCGGCCGAGAACAGGAGCCGCAGCACGATCACGTAGCGGTGCGGGTCGTCGAGTCCCACGGCGGCCAGCGCCCACAGCAACCCGCCCACCACCCCGGCCAGCACCCAGTTGCTCGCCCCCCGCACGAACTCCCACGCCTGGAACCCGTAGCCGAAGGCCACCCGGTGGGCGGGCTCCCACGTCTTGTGCACCTCGTCGGGCCAGTACATGCCGTCGTCTGTGACCGACAGCCACGCCCGCAGGACGAGCCCCAGCGCCAGCGCGCCTCCCAGAACGGCCCGGGCGATCAGCCGCGTGGGAGCTGCGCCCTCGTCATCGGTCACGAGGCGACATCATGCCCCCTCCGCCGCCCGCCCCCTCGAACTTGCGTACGGATCGCGCTGCTTTGCGCGCCGTTTCCTACGCAGGTTCGGTGGTGTCGGTGGTGGCGGCGTACCAGGGGGCGCGCCAGTCGCCGCTGTCGACGCCGCCACCCGGCCACAGCGGCCGCTCGGTGCTGGTGAGCACGGCAGCCGCGGGCCCCGCCATCCCGTGCGGGCCGGCGGGCGGCGGCGCGGCGGGCTGGAGCAGGCCGGCGCGGCCCGCGTCGACGAGCTCCTTGACCGCTCGCCACGCCCGCAGCGGGGGCCAGTCGAGGTGGGCGGCGACCGCCGGAGGCGTCACGTGCCCGGCCGCCACCGCCACCGCCACCGACCAGGCGTCGGCCGTCAGGGACAGGTCGCCGTCCCCGCGCCGCAGCGTCACCACCATGGCGGTCGACGGGATGGCCTCGGCGCAGTCCTCCCACTCGGCGACGGCCTCGGCCGCCTCTTCGAGCACGTCGACCACCCCCCGGTCCCCGCCTGCCGCCGTCGCCACGGCCTCGGGCAGGACGGCCCCCTCCTCGAACCCGAACCGGCCGGTCGGCGTCCGCAGGGCGGCCACCACCGCCTCCACCACGTCGTCGTCGCCGCCGGCACCCGCGCCGACGAAGCGCCCGTTCTGCAACCAGAGCACCACCGTGCGGTCGTCGGTGGCGACGCGCAGCGCGCCGGTCTTGGTCGTCAGGCCCAGGAAGTGCAGGAGCGTGCTGGGTCGGAAGTCGAGCAGGCTGCCGGACAGGGCGGGGGCGTCGCGGTCCACAGTGTGAGCATCGGTTTGCGACGGGCGGGCATTGACGGGAGAAATGTCCCCTTGGGCTCCTCGTTCACCCTCCGTGGTCGCGGTGCCGATACACGCGCATGCCCCGCGTCCTGGTGGTCGACGACAACCCTGTCGCCCGCCATGTCGCGGCCCTCTCCTTGGAGCTGGCGGGCATGGAGGTCGAGCAGGCGGCCGACGGCGCCGCCGCGCTGGACCGCCTGGCCGACGACAGCCCCGACGCCGTGGTGCTCGACATCATGATGCCGGGCGTGTCGGGCCACGAGGTGCTGGCCCAGCGCCGGGCCCGCAACCTGGCGCCCGCGGCCGCCGTGGTCATGCTCACGTGCAAGACCGACGACGTCGACGTGAGCCGGGCCTTCGCCGCCGGTGCGGACGGCTACGTGACCAAGCCGTTCGACCCGGACGAGCTGGTGCGGGCGGTGCGAGCGGCGGTCTACCGGCTCCACTGAGGGCTGCGCCTGCGTCACCCGGCCGGAAAGGCAGGGCGAAGGCCGGGTCAGGGTCCGTCCCGGCGGAAACCGAAGCGGTGGAGGGAGTCCCGGCCCTCGCCATGCCTGCTGCGGAGGCTGCTGGGGAACTCCGCACCAGGGTTGTCGGTGCCGCGCGGCGTCCGCTTGAGGACAAATACCACGGAGCGTGAGTTTTTCTGGTCCGGCGGGCCGGGCCGGCAAGGTGGAGGCGTGTTCCTGGGTGACCAGCTCCTGCCCTCCCTCGTGCTCGCCCTGGGTGCGGCCATGTTCGTCGGCAACGGCCTGGCCCTCGTGCGCCCGCCCCAGCACCGGCGCGACGGCGAGCTCGAGCGGGCGCCGGTGGCCCGCAGCGTGACCATGGCGGCCGTGGGGCTGGTGGCTGCCGTCTGGGCGCTGGCCTCGCTGCTGGCCTGACGGTGGACGACCGCCTGGTCCGCCGGCTGCGCTTCCTGGTCGAGGTCGACCGGATCAAGCAGGTCGTGCGCCACAACCCGCTGGCCGACGGCTCCCGTGGCGAGAACGACGCCGAGCACATGTGGCACGCCGCGCTGGCCGTCGTCGTGCTGGCCGACTACGCCGCCGAGCCCGTCGACATGGCCCGGGTGCTCACCATGGTCCTCGTCCACGACCTGGTGGAGATCGACGCGGGCGACGTCCTCGTCTACGACACCGAGGGCCGCGCGGGCAGGCAGGCGGCCGAGGCCCAGGCGGCCGAGCGCATCTTCGGCCTCCTGCCCGACGACCAGGCGGGCCACCTGCGGGCGGCGTGGGAGGAGTTCGAGGCCCGGCACACGCCCGAGGCCCGCTTCGCCGCCGCCGTCGACCGGCTGCTGCCCGTCCTGCTCAACCATGCGGCGGGCGGCGGGGCCTGGGTCGACCACGGCGTCACCCACCGGGCGGCCCGGGAGGCCAACGCCCACGTGGCCGACGGGTCGCCCGCGCTGGGGGCGGCCATCGAGGCGCTGCTGGCCGATGCCGTCGCCGGCGGGATGCTTCGCCCCGACAGGGCCGACGAGTAGGCAAGGGCGGGGCCTTCCCCGTCCCCCCGGAGAGGGAAGGCCCCGACACCCCGGGCGGCGCACAGCTCGGGACCGGCGCGCTCTGGAGTCCTTGCTGGTGCTCCATGGTGCGGCATGCGGCTCCTGCCGGCGAGGGCTATTTGCGCGGGCCGGCCGGGACATAGTCCGATCGGGTGGGTAGGCGGGCGCACTGGGTGGCCGCCGACGACAGGAGGACGCGCGATGCGGCTGCGACTGCGCACGCGACGATGGACGGCCGGGGTGGCGGCGGCGGTACTGCTGGTGGCGTTGCCCGCGTGCGGCAACCAGACCGACGAGTCGGCTCGCGCCGCGGGGCTCACGCCTGCCGACGCCATCGGGTTCCTCACCCTGTCGCTCGACCCGTCCATCGACCAGAAGCGCAACCTGTTCGAGCTGGCCCGGAAGTTCCCCGACGCCCAGGCCCGCGAGGACTTCGACAACACCCGCAACGACTTCCTCCACGCGGTTCCAACTGGTGGTCGACATCGACGCCGTGCGGGAGGCGTACGAGCGGGTCGTGCCCGCCGAGGAGCCCGGCGACTACGAGGCGGACACGAAGCAGAAGCTCACCTTCGACTGAGGCTGACCGACTGCCAGTCCCGAGCACATAGCCGGCGAAATCCGCCGGCTATGTGCTCGGGACGCGGGGTCTACAGGGTGCGGACGATGAGGGCGTCGCCCTGGCCGCCGCCGCCGCACAGGGCCGCGGCCCCGGTGCCGCCGCCTCGCCGCTTGAGCTCGTGCAGCAGCGTCAGCGCCAGGCGGGTTCCCGACATGCCGATGGGGTGGCCCAGAGAGATGGCGCCGCCGTTGACGTTGCAGACGTCCTCGCCGATCCCGAGGTCGGCCATCGACGCCAGCCCCACGGCGGCGAAGGCCTCGTTGAACTCGAACAGGTCGACGTCGCCCACCGCCATGCCCGCTCGGTCGAGCGCCTGCATGGTCGAGCGCGACGGCTGGGTGAGCAGCGACGGGTCGGGGCCTGCCACCTGGCCGTAGCTGACGACCTCGCCCAGCGGCTGCACGCCCAACGACTCGGCCCGAGCCTTCGACATGACGATCACGGCGGCGCCGCCGTCGCTGATCTGCGAGGCGTTGCCCGCGGTGATGGTGCCGTCGGGGGCGAAGGCGGGCTTGAGGCCGCCCAGCGAGTCGGTGGTGGTGCCGGGGCGCACGCCCTCGTCGGTGTCGATCACCACGGGGTCACCCTTCCGCTGGGGCACCTCGACGGGCTCGATCTCGTCCGCGAAGCGGCCTTCCTTGATGGCCGCCGACGCCCGCTCGTGGGAGGTGGCGGCGAAGGCGTCCTGCTGCTCGCGGGAGATGGTGCCTGCCCCCTTGGTGTACTTCTCCGTGCCCGCCCCCATGGCGCACACGTCGAAGGCGCAGAACAGCCCGTCGTGCATCATGGCGTCGACCACCTTCTGGTCGCCGATGCGGTAGCCGGCCCGGGCGCCGGGCAGCAGGTAGGGCGCGTTGGTCATCGACTCCATGCCGCCCGCCACCACGATGTCGGCCTGGCCGCTGTTGATGAGCAGGTCGGCCAGGAAGATGGTGTTGAGGCCGGAGAGGCACACCTTGTTGACGGTGGTGGCGGGCACGCTCATGGGGATGCCTGCCTTGACCGCGGCCTGGCGAGCGGTGATCTGGCCCTGCCCCGCCTGGAGCACCTGGCCCATGAAGACGTAGTCGACGTCCTCGGGGGAGACGCCGGCCCGCTCCAACGCGGCCTTGATGGCGCAGCCGCCGAGATCCGCACCGCTGAACCCGGCCAGCGCCCCGCTCATCTTCCCGATGGGCGTCCGAGCGCCTGCGACGATCACCGAACCCGACATTGTGAGCCTCCCCACTTCGTAAGCGTGCGCCAAGTCTAGGGACGCGGGCCCGCTACCGGCACACTGGAGCGAATCGGTTACCGGCAAGTACGTTGCCCGTCATGCAGGAGATCCGCGACGCCATCCTGGGGGGCGCGAGCGGCGACGAGCTCGCCGCGCTCCCCCTGCCCGAGTCTTACCGAGCCGCCTTCGTCCGCAAGGAGGACGTCGGCATGTTCGAGGGCCTGACCTCGAACGAGAAGGACCCCCGCAAGTCGCTCCACATCGACCAGGTGCCGCTCCCCGAGATGGCGCCCGACGAGGTGTACGTGGCGGTCATGGCCGGCGCCATCAACTTCAACACGGTGTGGACCTCGATCTTCGAGCCGCTCCCGACGTTCGGCTTCCTGGAGCGGCTGGGCAAGGAGAGCCAGTGGGGCGCCCGCCACAACCTGCCGTACCACGTGGTCGGCTCCGACGCCTCGGGCGTGGTGCTGCGGGTGGGCTCGGCGGTGCGCAACTGGAAGCCGGGCGACCGGGTCACCATCCACTGCAACCACGTCGACGACCAGGACCCCACCGCCCACGACGACTCCATGATCGCCGCCAACCAGCGCATCTGGGGCTTCGAGACCAACTTCGGCGGCTTGGCGGACGTCACCCTGGTGAAGGCCAACCAGCTCATGCCCAAGCCCGCCCACCTGACGTGGGAGGAGGCGGCGGTCAACGCCCTCACCAACTCCACCAGCTACCGCATGATCGTCAGCCAGAACGGCGCCCCCATGAAGCAGGGCGACGTGGTCCTCATCTGGGGGGCATCGGGCGGGCTCGGCGGCTACGCCGTGCAGTACGTGCTCAACGGCGGCGGCATCCCCGTCGGCATCGTGTCGTCGCCCGACAAGGTCAAGCTGCTCAACGAGCTCGGCTGCGAGCACGTGATCGACCGCAAGGAGAAGGGCTACCGGTTCTGGAAGGACGAGCACACCCAGGACGAGTCGGAGTGGCGGCGGCTGGGCAAGGACGTCCGCGCCCTCGTCGGTGAAGACCCCCACATCGTCTTCGAGCACCCCGGCCGCCAGACCATGGGCGCCTCGGTGTTCGTGTGCGCCCGGGGCGGCACGGTCGTGACCTGCGCGGCCACCTCCGGCTACATGATCG
>JAHWLA010000094.1 GCA_019347595.1 Actinomycetota bacterium | reverse complement strand
GCGCTACGAACGCCACGTTGAGGAGGAGCCCGCGCGCCAGCCGCCACAGGGCGTAGACGAAGCCGAGGGCGCCGGGCACCAAGTAGTTGGTGCGGTTTCGCAGGTACTGCTCCTCGGGCGTGCCCGGCGCGAACGGGGGCACGTCGTCGAGGGCGGCGGCGCGCGAGCGCGTCGCCGCGATCGAATAGGCGCCCGCCATGTAGGAGCCGCCGGAGACGGCGGCCAGGTAGTCGGCTCGGCTCAGCACGCCCGCCGCCTGGAGCTCCTGGAGGGCGCCCAGGTTGTAGGCGGCCGAGCGGATGCCGCCGCCCGAGAAGCAGATGCCGACCTCGCCCGCCGGGTTGTTCGGCGCCCGGCGCGCCACCTGCGGAGGGTCGAGGTGCGTGCGCGGCCGCGCCGGGACGCGGGCCCAACGAGCCATCGACTTCCACCACGGCAGTCGATCCGGCAGGTGGAACCGCGCCGGCCCCCAGCCCCCCGCGTCGTGCTTCACGTCGTGGAGCGCGTTGCGGAGCGCGCCGGCGTAGCGGGTGGGCGTCTTGGCTCGGCCCGCGGCCCACGTGGTGACGGCGCCGATGGCGAACAGCAGCGGCACGACGACCAGCGCCCACTTGACCCAGAAGGCGTACTCCAGCCGCACGACCGCCGCCTGGTCGGAGGCGACTGTGCGCGCCCAATCGACCACGTCGCCCGGCGTGCGAATGGCGGCGAAGCCCGGCCGCGTCAGCACGCGGGCGCCCTCGCCCACCATGCGGGCCATGGCGGCGTTCTCCACGATGTCGGCTACAGCCGCCACCAATGCCAGCCACCCGAGGGTGCGCCCGGCCCGCCGGTACCGCACCATGCGGGCGGGCACCACCGAGCAGACGAAGAACAACAGCATCCCGTAGAACACGGCGAAGCCCGTGTCGATCGCCAGCCCGACCCGAATCCGCTCGAGGTCGTCGCCCGTGGCATGGAGTGCGGCCCGCGCCTTGGTGCCGGAGGGATCGGCCGACAGGTCGATCATCTCCGGGTAGCGCCGGGCCATGAAGGTGAGCGGCACGGCGCTCGCCACCACAAGCGCCAGGAACACGAGCGTCCCCCGCAGCGCCCGGGTGCCGTCGCCGTCGCCGTGGCCGTCCTGCTCGTCGTGGTCGTCCATGGCCTGCCCTTCGCCGTCGCGTCGGGGAGCTTTTAGCAGGCCGTGGTGTCCCCCACAACGAGGGGCGGGACGACCAGGGACAACACCCCGGTGCGGACGTCGTAGAGGAAGCCCGCCACCTCCGTCCCCGCCGGGAGGAGCGGCGACTCGGCCAGCCACGTCACGTCGCCCTGAAGAGCGGCGTCGGGGTCCTCGATGGCGTAGAGCGGGAGGTCGCCCGGGGAGTGGCCGGTGGCCCGTTCGATGGTGGCGGCGAAGTCGGCGTCGGTGAGCTTCGTCATGCCGCACTCGGTGTGGTGGACGACGGCGACGGCGCGGGTGCCCAGGACGTGGCTCGACACCAGCAGCGAGCGGAGGGCGTCGTCGGTGGCGCGGCCGCCCGCGTTGCGGATCACATGGGCGTCGCCGGGCGCCAGTCCGAACACGTCGAGGGGAAGGATGCGGGCGTCCATGCACGTGAGCACGGCGAGGGCGCGGGCGGGCGGCGCCGGGAGCTGCCCGCGTGCGAAGCCCGCCACGTGCCGCTCGTTGGCGGCCAGCAGTTCGTCGAAGACGCTCATCTACGCCCCCGGTCCGACGGGGCACGACACGCCGGTGCCGCCGATGCCGCAGTACCCGCCCGGGTTCTTGGCCAGGTACTGCTGGTGGTAGTCCTCGGCGTAGAAGAACGGTGGCGCGGCGCCGACTTCCGTGGTGATCTCGCCGTGGCCGGCGGCGGTCAGGCGCTCCTGGTACATGCCCACCGACCGCTCGGCCGCCTGCCGCTGGGCGTCCGTGGTCCAGTACAGCGTGGAGCGGTACTGGGTGCCGACGTCGTTGCCCTGGCGCATGCCCTGCGTGGGGTCGTGGCCCTCCCAGAACGTCCGCAACAGTTGGTCGTAGGAGACCTTGGCCGGGTCGTAGGCCACGAGCACCACCTCGGCGTGGCCCGTCATGCCGCTGCACGCCTCCTGGTACGTGGGGTTGGGCGTGAACCCGCCCGCGTAGCCGACGGCCGTGGTGTAGACGCCGTCGAGCTCCCAGAACAGGCGCTCGGCTCCCCAGAAGCAGCCCATGCCGAAGATGGCCTGCTCGATGCCGTCGGGGAACGGCGGGCGCATCGGGGTGCCCAGAACGAGGTGGCGATCGGCCACCGGCATGGGTTCGGAGCGGCCGGGGAGGGCGGCCTCGGGCGACGGCATCTCGGGCGGGCGACGGCTGAACAACGACATGCCCCCCATTCTGGTCCCCCGATCGCTCGCCATGGCGCGCGATCGGGGGACCAGAATGGCGGGCGTGGGTATTTCCGACACCGCGGCCGAGCTGCGCGCCGTCGCCTTGGCCGCCGACGACGCCTCCGGCTACTTCCCGGCGTTGTACTCCCGGGTGACCTCGCGCATCGCCGGCGCCATCGGCGGAAGGTCGTTCGAGGACGGCGTCCGCATGGACACGCTGGCGTGCACGTTCGCCGACTACTACCTGCGCGCCGTGGCGAAGCCGGCCGAGCGGCTCCGCTGTTGGCAGGCGACGTGGGACGTGGCGGGCGACGGCCGCCTGCTGATCGTCCAGCACCTGTTGCTCGGCATCAACGCACACGTCAACCACGACCTGGCGCTGGCCGTCGTCGACGTCGCCCGGGAGACCGGCGACCTGCCCGGGGTGCGGCCCGACTTCCTCGCCGTCAACGACGTGCTGGCGGCCACCTACGTCGATGTCCTGCGCGACCTCGACCGGGTGTCGCGCTGGACCAACGAAGCCGCCGCGCTGGGCGGCGGGCGGCTGTTCAACTTCTCCTTGCGGGTGGCGCGCAACCAGGCGTGGGCCGCGGCCGAGCGGCTCTACCCGCTGGACGAGGCGGCATCGCTCGCCTACCGGGCCGAGCTCGACCGCCTGGTGTCGGTGCTGGCCTACCTCGTCACCCGGCCGACGTTTCCCCTGCCGTTGCTGATCCCGGTGGCCCGGTTGTTGGAGCAGCGCGACCCTCGGAAGGTGGTGCGGGCGCTCCTCGGGCGCGACGGCGGCAACTGACGTAGCGTTTCGTGATGGCCGCCACGATCGTTCTCGACCCGCTGCTTTCGCCCGACGAAGCGGACGCCGTCGTCGCCCTGTGGCACGACTTCGGGTCCTACGGCCTCTACAGCAACGAGAGCCCGCCCGCCGTCTTCGCGCCCGAGCTCGCGCAGCGCTACGACGCGGCGGTCAACTTCGTGCGCACCGGCGGGCGCTTCGGACGGGCCGACGAGGAGCCCGCCATGCTGGCGGCCCGCACCAACTACTTCCGCGAGACGTACGCGTACGGCTCCGAGGTGCAGGCGCCCGGGGTCGAGAACCTGTTGCTCCACCACGAGCGCTTCCTGTCGGCGGCCCGGGAGTTGCACGGCCGGCCGGTCATCGTCCCCGCCATCGTCTACGCCAACATGCTCCTGCCCGGCCAGGAGCTGGCCGTGCACACCGACGTGCCCGAGTTCCGCGGCGCCAACCGCAAGACGACGCCCCAGTGGCTGCTCGTCGTCATGCGGCACTCGGCGCTGTTCGAGGAGTGGCGCATGCCGATCGCCACCGGCATCGCCTACTTCGGCGGTGGCCGGGGCGGCGCGCTGGCGTACTACCCCGAGGGCGCGGCGGGGCCTGCGGCCACTTACACGCCGCGCCACAACACCGCGGCCATGCTCGACACCGACACGGTGTTCCACGGCGTCGACCGGGTGCTGGGCGACGACGCACGGCTGGGCGACCTGCGGCCGGGCATGCGCTTGCACCACGACGGGGCCGGTCAGTGGTCGGTGCGCCACGGCGAGCGGGTGGTCGCGACGTACGACACCGACGACCTGCGGTACTCGGTGTCGTGGAAGGCGTACTGCTTCGCCGACGACGACGAGCGGGCGGCGTGGGCGCAGCACAGCGACGACCTGACCCTGGAGACGATCCTGGAACGGCTGGTGGCCGACCTGGTGGCGCGGGGCCGGTTGCCGTCGGCGGACCACGGCCTCTCCGACGCCTCGCTCGGCAAGCTGTTGATCGAGGAGTACGTCCACTTTCCGGCGCCGGCGGCGGTCTGATGGTGCTCACGCCATTCGAGGTGCTCGACCGGGCCACGTCCGAGTTCGAGAAGCGGGTGCGCCAGGTGAGGGACGACCAGTGGGACGCCCCCACGCCGTGCGAGGGCTGGACGGTCCGCGACCTGGTGCACCACGTCGTCGGGGCGGACGTCATGGCGGTGCGGCTGTTGGAGGGGTCCTCGACCGAGGACGCCATGGCGGTGATGGCGACCGACGTGCTGGGCGACGACCATGTCGGCGCCTTCGTGTCGGCTCGCGATGCCATGGTGTCGGCGCTGCGCGAGGAGCGGGCGCTGGAGCGGACGTGCCACCACCCGATCGGCGACATCCCCGGGGCGCAGTTGCTCGGGTTCCGCATCGCCGACCACACGCTGCACGCGTGGGACCTCGCCCGCGCCATCGGGGCCGACGAGCAGCTCGACCCTGATCTGGTGGCGGCGGTGTGGCAGGGAATGCAGCCGCTGGCCCCGTTCATCGGGAGCATGGGGTTGTTCGGCTCCGGCCCCACCGGCGAGGTGCCCGAGGACGCGCCGCTGCAGGCCCGGCTGCTCGACCTCGCCGGCCGCCGCGCCGACTGAGCCTCCTGCGTCCTCGTTCTGGCTGGCGAAACCGGCCGTCAGCGACCGGTTCTGCCAGCCAGAACGGTGGTGGGTGGGCCGGGCGGGTGAGAATGGGCGGCGTGAAGGTGGTCGAGGTCGAGCTGCGGCGCATCCGCATGCCGTTGGTGGCGCCGTTCCGCTCGTCGGCGTCGAGCACCCTCGAGCGCGACGCCTTGCTCCTCCGCGTCGTCACCCCCGAGGCCGAGGGGTGGGGTGAGTGCGTCGCCATGGCTGCGCCCACCTACACCGCCGAGTACGTCGACGGCGCCCACCACGTCGTGCGGACACACCTCGCCCCCCGCCTCCTCGCCGGCCACGACCTCGCCGCCGTGAAGGGCCACCCCATGGCCAAGGCCGCCGTCGAGATGGCCGTCCTCGACGCCGAGCTGCGAGCGGCAGGCCGCTCCCTCAAGGACCACCTCGGTGGCGTGCGAGTCGAGGTCGACGCGGGCGTCGCCGTGGGCATCACCGACGACCTCGGCGCCCTCCTCGATGCCGTCGACGGCTACGTCGCCGAGGGCTACCGCCGGGTGAAGCTCAAGGTCCAGCCGGGCTGGGACGTCGAGCCGGTGGGGGCGGTGCGCGCCCGCCATCCCGACCTTCTCCTCCAGGTCGACGCCAACGGCGCCTACACGCTCGCCGACGCCGACCACCTGGCCCGGCTCGACGCCTTCGACCTCGCGCTGATCGAGCAACCTTTCGCCGACGACGACCTCCTCGGCCACGCCGAGCTCGCCCGCCGCCTGCGCACGCCGATCTGCTTGGACGAGTCCATCACGTCGGCCGCCGCCGCCGCTGCGGCCATCGCCCTCGGCGCGTGCGGCGTCGTCAACATCAAGGCGGGCCGCGTCGGCGGCTACCTGGAAGCCCGCCGCGTCCACGACGTATGCCAGGCGGCGGGCGTCCCCGTGTGGTGCGGCGGGATGCTGGAGACCGGGCTGGGCCGGGCCGCCAACCTCGCCCTCGCCTCCCTGCCCGGCTTCACGCTCCCCGGCGATGTCTCGGCGTCCGCCCGCTACTACGACCCGGACCTGACGAAGCCGTTCGTGCTCCACGACGGCCGCCTCGCCGTGCCGACCGGCCCCGGTCTCGGGGTGACCCCCCGCCCGGACGTCTTGGCTTCCGTCACCACCGACGTCGAGCGCATCAGGCCGCCCGCCTGAGCGCCCTCCCAGCCCACTCACAGAAAACTCCCAGCCCGCTCCGCGATCATGGAGGCCATGGAGCGGCCCAGTCGCGTCCTCGTGGTGGACGACGAGGAGAACATCACGTTCCTCCTCGACGCCACCCTGCGCCACTTCGGCTTCGAGGTCGCCGTGGCCAGGAACGGCCGCGAGGCACTCGACGCCGTGCGCCGCTTCGCCCCCGATCTCGTCCTCCTCGACGTCATGCTCCCGGACCTCGACGGCTTCGAGGTCGTGCGCCGCCTGCGCTTCGAGGGCGGCCAGGTGCCCGTCCTCTTCCTCACCGCCCGCGACACGCTCGACGACAAGATCCGGGGACTGACCCTCGGCGGCGACGACTACGTCACCAAGCCGTTCAGCGTGGAGGAAGTGGTCGCCCGCGTCCACGCCATCCTCCGCCGCCAAGGCGTGTCGACCGGCTCGTCACACCTCTCCCTGGCCGACCTGGAGATGGACGACGACGCCCACGTCGTGCGCCGGGCCGGGCAGGTCGTCGACCTGTCGCCCACGGAGTACAAGCTGCTCCGCTTCCTGCTCGTCAACCGCGGCCGGGTGCTGTCGCGCAGCCAGATCCTCGACCACGTGTGGCAGTACGACTTCGGCGGCAACGCCACCGTGGTGGAGACCTACATCAGCTACCTGCGCAAGAAGATCGACTCCGTGGGGCCGCCGCTCATCCGCACCGTGCGGGGCGTGGGCTACGCCCTGCGGGCCGACTGATGCCGCTGCGCAAGCGGGTCCTGCTCGGCATGGCGGCGGTGGCGGCCGTGCTCGTCATGGGCAACGTCGTCCTGGCGACGACGTTCGCCGACTCGCTGCTGCGCCGCGTCGACGCCCAGTTGGTGTCGACCGCCGAGCGCCCGTACTTCCGCGACGCGGGCAACGAGAACGCCATCACCGAGTTCTTCATCGGACGGGCCGACCTCGTCAACCGCACACTCCAGCGCATCGGCTCGCCCCTCCAGCAGCAGAGCCCGCCGCAGCTCTCCCTGGAGCAGATCGCCGCCAACCGCACGGGCTTCGGCGAGCCCATGCGCCCCTTCACCGTGGACGCCCAGAGCGGGGACGGCCGGTGGCGGGTGGTCGTGGTGGGGGCGGGGTTCGCCTCCGACGCGCTGGTGGTGGGCGCCAGCCTCGACGACCTCGACGCCACCCTGGCCCGCATGCGGTTCGTGCAGGTCACGCTCACGCTCGCCGTGCTCGCCGCGCTCGCCGTGGTGGCATGGTGGGTTCTGCGCCTCGGCGTGCGGCCGCTGACGGAGATGGCGGCGACCGCCGACGCCATCGCCGCGGGCGATCTGTCGCGCCGCGTCGCCGATGCCGAGGACGGCACCGAGGCGGGCCGGCTGGCCACCGCCTTCAACACCATGCTGGGCACCATCGAGGCGGCCTTGCGGCAACGGGCCGAGTCCGAGGCGCGCGTCCGCCGCTTCGCCGCCGACGCCTCGCACGAGCTGCGCACGCCGCTCACGTCGATCCGGGGCTACACCGAGCTGTGGCAGGCGGGCGGCCTGCGCCACGAGGGTGAACTGGCCGACGCCATGCGCCGCGTCAACGAGGAGGCGCAGCGCATGGGCGCGCTGGTGGAGGACCTCTTGCTGCTGGCCCGCATGGACCAGGACCAGCGGGTGGAGCGGGCGCCCGTGCGCCTCGACCAACTGGCCGAAGACGCCGTCCGGGACGCGCGTGCCGTCGAACCCGACCGCCCCATCGGGCTCCTGGTCGAGCCGTGCACGGTGGAGGGCGACGAGGGCGCGCTGCGTCAGGTCGTCGGGAACCTCGTCACCAACGCCCTCGTGCACACGCCGCCCCGGACGGTCGTGCGGGTGTCGGTCACACCGCACGACAGCGGGCTGGTACGACTGGTCGTGGCCGACGAGGGGCCGGGTATGCCGCCCGAGGTGGCCGAGCGCGTCTTCGAGCGCTTCTATCGGGCCGACCCCGCCCGGGCGCGGGCCCAGGGGGGCAGCGGCCTGGGGTTGTCGATCGTGGCGGCCATCGCCGAACTGCACGACGGGCGGGCCGCCGTGGAGTCGACGGTCGGAGAGGGCAGCCGCTTCACCGTGGAGCTGCCCGCCGCCCCCGGCGAAGTCTGAGGCGGTTCCGAGGGAACTCACAGGTTCGGGCCGCAGGATGACGGCATGGAACGCATGCCGACCCTCGCACTGGACGAGCCGCCCGGCGAGCAGCCGCCCTACGAGGACCTGCCTCCGTTCGACCCTTCCCCCGCTCCCCCCAGCGAGCCGCCGTCGTCGCCGTCCTCCCCCTCGGCGACGACGGTGCGCTCACCCCGCCGGCGCACGGCGGCGGCCATGGCGGCCGTGGCCGTGCTGTCGGGCGTCGTGGGCGGCGCGGTGGCCCAAGCCCTCGACGACGATCCCCCCACCGCCGCACCGACGACGAGCGCGCCGACCGTCTCCCGGCAGCTCGACGGCGCCACCTTGGACGTGGCCGGTGTGGTGGCCAAGGCCGGTCCGGCCGTGGTCGGCATCCGCGTCGCCGGCCGCGGCGGGACCGGCGCCGGCACGGGCGTCGTCCTCACCGCCGACGGCGAGATCCTCACCAATGCCCACGTCGTGGACGGCGCCACGTCGATCAACGTCACCCTGGCAGGCGAGTCGCAGTCGCGCCCCGCCCGCCTGGTGGGGTCGGACCGAGCCGCCGACCTCGCCCTCCTCGACGTCGACGCCGCCGGCCTCCCCGTGGCCGAGCTCGGCCGGTCGGCCGACGTGGCCGTCGGCGACGACGTCGTCGCCATCGGGAACGCGTTGGCATTGCGGGGCGGCCCAACCGTCACCCGCGGCATCGTCTCCGCCCTCGACCGCACGCTCGACGCGCCGGTGGGCGCCATGACAGGGCTCATCCAGACCGACGCCTCCATCAGCTCCGGCAACTCGGGCGGCCCGTTGGTCGACGCCACCGGCAAGGTCATCGGCATCAACACCGCGGTGGCCTCCGGCGGCGGCACCACAGCGGCCGAGAACATCGGCTTCGCCATCGCCATAGACAACGCCCGTGTGGTCATCGAGCGGCTGCGCGGGAACGCGCCGGCGTCGACCGAGGTCGCCTACCTCGGCGTGAGCATGGACGACCCCCGCGACGGAAGCCGCGGCGCCACCGTCGTCGCCGTCGAGCCGGGCTCGCCTGCCGCCGAGGCGGGGCTGCGCGTCGGCGACCTCGTCACCCACGTCGACGACAAGGCGGTGGACGGCGCCGCCGCCCTGGCCGCGGCCATCCGCGCCCATCAGCCGGGCGAGACTGTTCGCCTCACCGTCCAGCGCGGCCAGGAGGTCGTGCTGACCGCACGCCTGGGAGCCCGATGACCCGCAACCGTTCCACCGCCGAGGTGCTGGAGGACGCGCTGTTCGAGGCCAAGCGCGTCCTCGTCGGCCAGGACCGCATGATCGAGCGGCTGTTCGTGTGCCTGCTGGCCCGGGGCCACTGCCTGCTCGAGGGCGCGCCCGGCCTGGCCAAGACGCTGGCCGCCGAGACGCTGGCCCGCATCGTGGGCGGGGAGTTCAAGCGCATCCAGTTCACGCCCGACCTGGTGCCTGCCGACCTCGTCGGCACCCGCATCTACCGTCCGTCGCAGGAGGCGTTCGACGTC
>JAHWLA010000093.1 GCA_019347595.1 Actinomycetota bacterium | reverse complement strand
CGGCGGGCGTGGGATCGAGGCGGCCGTACAGCGTGTCGAGCAGGTCGCCGTAGACCATGGCCGCCGAGTCGACCAGGCGCGTGGGGTCGGCCAGGTGGCGGGCGCCCTTCTCGTGCACGTACACCGTCGCCTTCGGGAACGCCCGAGCCACGTCGCCCACCCCGCCCGCATGGTCGAGGTGGATGTGGGTGACGACGATGCCCGCCAGGTCGTCGGCCCCCAGGCCGAGGTCGGCCAGGGCCGCCAGCAGCGTGGGCACCGAGCTCTGGCTGCCCGTCTCCACCAGCACCGGCGCCGGTCCTTCGATCAGATAACCGGCCGTCACCTGGTCCCAGCCGCCCAGTCGGGTGTCGATCTCCACCACGCCGGGCGCGATGCGCGTCGCCATGGTCGTACCGTACGCGGTCATGGCTTCCATTCGTGACCGCTGCCCGACATGCGGGTTCGACCCCGCGGGCCTCACCCCGGCGGATGCCGCCGTGGCCGCCCGCTCGTTCCCCCGCCGCTACCGCGCCGTGCTGGTGCGCCCCGCCGACGAGGAGGGCGGCGCCGAGGTCGTCCTCCGTCGCCCGCCCGGCGGCTGGTCGGCGGTGGAGCACGCGTCGTACGCGGCCGACGCCATGGCGCTCGTCGCCGAGGCCGTGCGCGGGCTCGGCATCGGCGCCCCGCCCACCGTCGACATCGACCCGGGGTCACCGCAATCCCGGTCGGTGGAGGCGGTCCTCGAACGGATGGAGACGGCGACAGACGCGGTCGCCCGCGCCGTCGAACAACTCCCGTCCGACGCGTGGGACCGCACCACGGCGACGCCCACCGAGGCCGGCATCACGGCCGGCCACCTGGCCCGGCACGCCGCCCACATGGGCAGCCACCACCTCCGTGAGGCGCAGCAGGCGGTCGACGCCACACGGGGCCGCGGCTGACCGCCGTTTCCCGCCTCCCACCCGCGGGGACAACCGCGCCAGGACACGTCTGGAGGAGGAGTCATGGGCCGAGACCTGGTGGAAACCCGGCATGACCGTGCGGTCCTCGCCCAGGACGCCGGGAAGCGGAAGATCTCCTTCCTGAGCGCGCTGGCCGGGACGCTGGTCGCCTACGGAGCCTTCGCGGTGCTGGTGGCGGTGGCCGCCGCCGTGGCCAACGGCATCGGCTTCGACACGAACCTCAGCACCGATCGGTGGGAGCAGCTCGGCGTGGCAGGCGGCATCGCCGTGGGCCTCGTCCTGCTGCTGTCGTACTTCTTCGGCGGCTACGTCGCCGGGCGCATGGCCCGCCGCTCCGGCATGTGGAACGGCTTCATGACATTCGTGCTCGGCGTAGTGGTCGCCGTGGGCGTTGCGGCCGTCATCAACATGTTCGCCGACGCCGACGACATCCTGCGCAACCTGCGCAACATCGGCGTGCCCACCACCGGCGACGAGTGGCGCCAGATCGGGACCGTGGCAGGCATCGGCTCGCTCGTGGCCATGCTGATCGGCTCGGTGTGGGGCGGTGCCATGGGCGAACGCTGGCACGGCCGCTACATGACCCGGGCCGTCGATCCCACAATCGGTGCTGGCGTGCCGACAGAGACGACGGGCGGGCGGACGACAGTCGTCGACGACGGCACGTCGATCATGGACCGCAGCGATCGAGACCGCGACGGCGGCCGCCACGACGACGAGACGACGCTGGACGAGGACCGCGAGCGGCGCCACGCCGAGCACTGACGGCCGAGCCGCACGCGGTCAGGCCAGCGACACCAGGTCGAGCAGGTCGTCGCTCCAGTAGTCGAGCTGGCCCTCGGGCAGGAGCAGCACCCGCTCGGGGGCCAACGCCTCCACGAAGCCGGTGTCGTGGCTGACGATCACCATGGTCCCGCCCCACGACCCCAGCGCCTCGGCCACGGCGTCGCGTGACGGCGGGTCGAGGTTGTTGGTGGGCTCGTCGAGCAGCAGGAGGTTGTGGCGGCCCGCCACCAGTTGGGCCAGCGCCAGCTTGGTCTTCTCCCCGCCCGACAGCGTCGAGGCGTCCTGGAAGGCGATCTCCCCTGACAGCCCCATCATGCCCAGCAGCGAGCGCAGCTCCTGCTCCGGCGCCGGGACCATCTCCCGCATGTGGCCCAGCACGTCGAGGCCGGCCCGGATGCCTTCGTGCTCCTGGGCGTAGTAGCCGAGCGATACGCCGACGCCGAACGTCACTGCCCCGGCGTCGGCCTCGGTGACGCCGGCCAGGATGCGCAGGAGGCTGGTCTTGCCTGCCCCGTTGAGGCCCATGACAAGCAGGCGCTCGCCTCGGCCCACGCTGAACGAGAGGTCGTCGATGACGGGCGGCCCGCCGTAGCCCTTTCGCAGCCCCTCGACGTCGAGCACGGTGCGCCCGCTGTGCGGCGGCTGCGGGAGGCGCATGGCGTAGCGGCGTTCCTTGCGCGGGCCGGTCACCGCGTCGGCGGCCAGCCGCTCCACCCGCTTGTCGATCGACTTCGCCGTGCGGGCCCGCTTCTCGGTCTGGCCCCGCATTGAATCGGCCAGCGTCGACAGCCGCGCCATCTCGGCCTTCTGGCGCTCGGCCAGCTTGGCCAACCGCTCCTCGTCCTTCTTCCGGGCCGCTCGGTACTGCGAGTAGGTGCCCTTGTACTCGACCACCTCTCCCTCGTCGAGGTGCAGCACGCGGGTGATGGCCTCGTCGAGGAGGTCGAGGTCGTGGCTGATCACCAACAGGGCGCCGCGGTACGAGCGCAGGAAGCCCATGAGCCACGACTTGGCGTCGGTGTCGAGGTGGTTGGTGGGCTCGTCGAGCAGGAGCAGGTCGCTGCCCGCGAACAGGATGCGCGCCAGCTCCACCCGCCGGCGCTCCCCGCCGCTCAGCACGCCGATGGGCGCGTCGACCCGGTCGGGCGGGAGCCCGAGGCCGGACACGATGCGGCGGACGTCGGACTCCGCGGCGTAGCCGCCCGCTTCGCGGAAGGCGTCCTCGGCCCTGGAGAAGCGGCCGACGTTGCGGTCGGAGGGGTCCTCGTCCACGGCCAGGCGCAGCTTCTCCAGCCGGCGCTGCTCCTCGTCGAGCCCGCGCCCGCTGAGGATGTGCGACAGGGCGGTGGCGTCGACCCCCTGCCCCCGTGAGCGGGGGTCCTGCGACAGGTAGCCGAGGCCGCCCCGGCGCAGCGCCGTGCCCGAGAACGGGGGCGCCTCGCCCGCCAGCACCTTCAGCATGCTCGTCTTGCCCGCCCCGTTGCGGCCCACCAGGCCGGCCTTGTCGCCGGGGTGCACGGTGAAGGAGGCCGACTCGACCACGAGTCGCCCGCCCACCTCCACACTGAGGTCGCGCACCTGGAGCATCCCCCCATGATCGGTGGTGGGAGGCCCTGCGGCGAACCGGTTACCCGGCGGCGGCCCGCGTGAGGAGGTCGCGGTAGACCGACGGGTCGTCGGCGTCGATCACCAGCGGCCCGCGCCCCGGCTTCCCCCCCTCCCAATGCATCCGGATCCCGGGGTTGTGAACCTCGGCGCCGCCGGGGAGGAACAGGTGCGGGCTGCCCTTCACGTCGAGGTGGGGTGCGGCCTCGAAGCAGTCCATGACGGCACGTCGGGCGCGGCCGTCGTCGAGGGCCTGGCGGAGGGCGTCGTGGTCGACCGCTTCGCACGTCTCGGCCACGTCGAGGACGACGGAGCGAAGGGAGATGCAGCGGCTCTCGGCGTAGAACGCACGACGCAGGGCGCGGTCGAGCTACTCGCTGGCGGCCAAGCTCTGCTCCTTGGCCACCTGCACCGCTTCGAGCGCCGGCAGCATGGTGACCGGGTACTCGTGGGCCGGTCGCTGCCAGGCCTGCCACCCCGCTTGGGGCTCGATGCCGTCGAGCACCTCGACCTCGGCGTCGTTGATGATCTTGGGCGTCGGCTTGCCGTTGAACAGCTCCAGCGGGAACGGGCGGTGGTCGAAGCGCACCTGCTCGTCGAGGCCGAGCTCGGCCCGCGTCCGCCAGAGGCGGGAAACCGTGGCGTGCGCCCAGGGGCACGAGAGGTCCGACCACAGCACCACGGTTCCCGGAGCGACGTCCATGCGCCCGTTCTACCCGCCACCTCCTCTACGCCCCGAACCTGCGTAGGAATCGCGCTGCTTTGCGCGCCGTTCCCTACGCAAGTTCGAGGGGGAGGGCTACCGGGCGAGGGCGAGGCCCAGCGCGGCGGCGGCCAGCGAGACGGCGACGTTCACGACCAGCCGCCGCCGGTCGAGGGCCACGCCGGAGAACGTGGTGAAGCCGCCGCACAGCCCCACGGCCAGGACCGTCCGCGCCGTCCCCGGGTCGACCGAGCCGACGACGACGCCGAGCACCAACGACCCGACCAGGTTGGCCACCAGTAGGCCGTGACGCAGCCGCTCGGCAAGCGCCCACCGCAGCACGGACCCGAGACCGCCGGCCAGCGCGACCAACGCCAACCTCGTCATCGCCCCGCCCGCAGGCCGAGCAGCGCGGCCGCCACGCCACCCGCCGTCGAGGCGGCGACGTAGGCCAGGGCCAGGCCGTGGTGCCCGTCGCGGAAGAGCACGTCGGCCTCGACGGCGAGCGCCGACATGGTGGTCAGCCCGCCGAGGAACCCTGTGACCACCAGCGGCGCCCATCGGCCCACTCGGCCCACGGCCACGCCGGCCAGGAGGGCGCCCACCACGTTGAGCGCCAGCGTCGTCCACGGAAAGCGGCCGATCGCCACCGGGGCGGCCGTGGCGGCCGCGTAGCGAACCGACGTGCCGACCGCGCCGCCGAGTGCGACGGCGACGATCGGCGGCCACCGCGGGCTCGATGTCGTCGTGGCGTGCTCCACGCGCGGGGGAGCGTAGATGCATGCCACGCGATCTCGTGCGGCTGCATCGGCGGTGACGGCCTCTCGGCGCTATCGTTTTGTCACTCCACGTGCGGGTTTTGCACCCTTCCCCACCGTGGGGGACGCGGCACTCCAGCAGCGCGGTGCCCGAACGGCGACGAGATGAAAACGAGGAAGACCGTGAGAGCGTCGAAAGGACTGCTGGCTGCCGGGCTCCTGGCGGCACTGATCGCGGCCACCGCCCCGTCGGCTGAAGGCGCCCCGGCGCTGAGCGGCCTCGTCTCCGTCATCGTCCAGGGCGAACCCGACGACCCCGAGGCGGCGGCCCGAGCCGTGGCTGCGGTGGGCGGGTCGGTGACCTACGACCTCGCCATCGTCGACGGCGTGGCCGCCGACGTGCCCGCGGGCGCTGTGGCCCGGCTCGGCGCCGCACCCGGGGTCAGGGCCGTGACCCCCGACGCCCCCGTGTACGTCCAGGCGACCACGTCGACGAACCTCTCGACCCTCAACTCGGTATTCGCCCGCGAGGTGCAGGCCGACCTGCTGTGGGCCGAGGGCATCAAGGGGAAGGGGGTCACCATCGCCCTCGTCGACACCGGGGTGAGCAACGTCGCCGACCTGGCGGGGCGCGTCGTGACCACGGTGCCCGACCCCGTCGACGAGGCGGATGTCGACGACGCCTGCGCCAACTTCTCGGGCAGCGTCGACGCCAAGGGCGACGACGACTGCAGCGACGAGTACGGCCACGGCACGTTCCTGGCGGGGCTCATCGCGGGCAACGGCGCCTCCTCCAAAGGGCTTTACACCGGCGTGGCGCCCGAGGCCCGGATCGTGTCCATCAAGATCGCAGGCGGCGACGGCTCGTCCGACGTGAGCAAGGTGCTGGCCGCCCTGCAGTACGTCGTCACCTTCAAGGACAAGCTCGAAATCGACGTGCTCAACCTGTCGCTCGGCACCAACAGCACGCAGAGCTACATGGACGACCCGCTGAACTACGCCGTCGAGAAGGTCTGGCAGGCCGATATCGCCGTCGTCGTCGCCGCCGGCAACCTGGGCCGCATCTCGCCCACCACCGGCAAGCCGGGCACCACCAGCAAGCCCGGCGACGACCCGTTCGTCATCACCGCGGGCGCCGTCGACGACCGCGAGACGCCCGCCACCTCCGACGACCGCGTCCCCAACTTCAGCAGCCGGGGGCCGACGCCCGCCGACGGCCTCCCCAAGCCCGACGTCACCGCTCCGGGGTCACGCGTGGTGTCGTTGCGGGCGCCGGGCAGCCACGTCGAGACAACCGTGGGCCCCGGCGGCGGCGCCCTCGCCGGCACCGCGTACCGGCGGGGCAGCGGCACCTCGATGTCGGCGGCCGTGGTGTCGGGCGTGGTGGCCCTCGTCCTCGACAAGAACGAGGAGTGGAAGCCCAACCGGGTCAAGTACGCGCTGAAGGCGACCGCCACAAAGGTGGGCCTCCTCGACCCGCTGGCCGTGGGCGCCGGCATGGTGCAGGCCCACCGCGCCGCCCACCTCACCGCGCCGGGCGAGGCCAACGTCGGCGTGGCGTGGAGCACGGGGGCGGGGACGCTCCAGGGCAGTCGAGGCGACGTGCAGACGACCAGGCCGTGCACGCCGGTCGACCAGGTCGAGCGGGTGCTCGACCCCATGAAGCCGTGCCTGACCGACGGAAACGAGACCGCCAACGGCCGCATGTTCGACGCCGAGGAGTACACCGGGACCGACTGGACCGGCACCTCGTGGTACGACACGCAGTGGGTGGACGACGGCGTCACGCCGACCGGCACGTCGTGGTACGGCACGTCGTGGTACGGGACCTCCTGGTACGGCACGTCGTGGTACGGCGCGTCGTGGGAGGACGGGTCCGACTCCACCACCAAGTACGGCGACCCGGCCGAGGGTGGCGCGTGGTACGGCGCCTGGCAGTGATGCGACCACGATGACCGAGGGGGCTCCGGCGAGCGCGGCGTCGCATCCTTCCCTAGGCCTCGCGCTCTACATCGCGGGCGTCGCCGTGGCGGCAGTGGCCCTCACGGCCTGGGTTGCCGTCGCCGTCACGCCGCCCGACATCGCGGCCAACTGGGGCGCGTTGGTGGTCCTCGTCGGCCTGCTCGTCGTCGCCGAGTACCTCTTCGTCCGCTTCCGCTACGGCGGCGAAGTGAGCACCCTCAACCTGGTGGAAGCGGTGCTGGCCCCCATGCTGCTGGTGTTTCCCGGCCTTGTCGTCGTGGCCTCGGTGGCCGCGGCCCAGGCGGTCGGCAGCACGCTGCGCCGCAACCAGCCGGTCAAGACGCTGTTCAACGTCGCGCAGTGGTCGCTGGCCGCGGCGGCGGGGGCCGCCGTCGTCGGCATCGACAGCGAGGCGCGCGTCGATGCGCCGTCGCGGGCCGCAGCGCTGATCGTGGCGCTCGCCGTCGTCGGGCTGGCCAACCACACCGCCTTCGCCGGCGTCCTCGCCGTCGTCAACCGGCGCTCGATCGTCGCCGTGCTCCGCGAGCTGGCGCCGGTCCTGGTGGTCGGCTGGTTCGTGGGGTGGGGCGTCAACACGCTCGTCGGCCTGCTCTTCGCCTTCGCCTACCTGACCGACCCCGTGTCGGTGCTGCTGTTCCCGGTGCCGGTCATCGTCCTCCACCTCGCCTACCGCGGCTACGCGGGGGCACGCTCCGACCGCCTGCGTCTCACCGGGCTCCACCGGGCGGCCCGGGCATTGGCCGCGCCGCTCGACCCCCGCGATGCCGTCGAGGTGTTCCTCGAGGAGGTGACCGCGTCGTTCGAGGCGCGCGCCGCCGCGCTCGTGCTCCACAGCGAGCGCGAGCACCGCGTGCACCTGTTCGACACCCAGACCACGCCCCGGTACGCCGTCATGTCGCCGGCGCCCGACGCCGACACCCTGGAGACCCGGCTGGCCGATGCCACCAAGGCGGTCCGCGTGCTGTCCACCGGACATACCGCTTCGCGGGCGCTGACGGCCGCGGGCTGGCGCGACTGCCTGTGCGCACCGCTGCAAGCCGACGACCGCACCATCGGCCTCCTGCTCGTCTACGACCAGACCGGGCTCGAGGGCTTCGAGGCGGGCGAGCTCGCCGTGCTCGAAGCACTGGCGCGCGAGGTGGTCGGCACCTTCGCCAAGGGCCAGCTCCTCTCCGCCATCCTCGACGAGCGCCAGAAGCTGGCCGAGATCGTCGGCACCACCTCGGACGGGATCCTCACCATCGCCGCCGACGGCACCGTGCGCAGTTGGAACCCGGCGGTCGAGCGCATCACCGGCGTGCCCAGCAGCGAGGCGGTGGGGCGGCCCGCGCTGGCCGAGCTTCGCCCTCGCACGCTCGACGACACGCCCGTCCACCTCGAGCGGTGGGCCGAGGGCATCGAGCTGCCCGGCGACCTGCGCATCACCAGCCGCCACGGCCAGGTGCGCCGCCTGGCGTGCTCGTTCAGCCGGGCAGGCGAGGGCGGCGAGCACGGCGACCTCACCCTCGTCGTCGTGGCCCGCGACGCCACCCCGGTCGAGCAGATGGAGGAGCTGCGCGAGCGCTTCGGGCAACTGGCCGCCGCCGAGGCCGCCCAGCGCAGCGTGGTGGAGCAGCTTCAACAAGCCGTCATCCCTCCGCAGCCCAGCGTGCCCGGTGTGGAACTGGCGGTGTCGTTCCTCGCCTCCGAGGAAAGCTCGCCGACCGGCGGCGACCTCTACGACTGGCACGTCCTGCCGTCGGGCGAGCTGCACCTGGCCGTCGTCGACGTGCTGGGCCACGGCGTGTCGGCCACCAAGGACGCCCTCAGCGTGATATCCACTCTGCGGCTGCTGGCGCTCCAGGGATGCCCGCTCGACGAGCTGGTGGCCCGCACCGACGACCTGCTGGCGGCCGGGCAGCGCGAGCTGGTGGCCACCGTGGTGGTCGCCCGCTTCGACCCCACCAGCGGGGTGGTGCGGGTGGCGGGCGGCGGGCATCCCCCGCCCCTCGTCGTGTCGGCCGACGGCGAGGTGCGCCAGATCGTGGCCCCCGGCTGCGCCGTGGGCTGGCCGGGGGCGGGCAGCGAGCTCGCCGCCGAGTTCCGCCTGGCTCCCTCGGACACGCTGGTGCTCTACACCGACGGGCTCATCGAGGCCCGCAAGGACATCCTCGAGGGCATGGATGTGCTGGTGCAGGAGGCATCGCTGGCCGCCCACCTGCCCGCCCAGGCCATGGCCGACCGGCTGCTCGACCGGGCGCTGGCGGGCGCCGAGCGGCGCGACGACTCGCTGGCGCTCGTGGTCCGGGCCACCACGGCCGAGCTGCGCCACGAGGAGACGTGGCGGTTCCCGCCCGACAAGGCGCAGGTGCCGATCGTCCGGCGCCAGGTCGTCACATGGCTGGCGGCGCGCGAGCTGCGGGGCGACGACCTCCAGGAGCTGGCGCTGGTCACCTCGGAACTGCTGGCCAACGCCGTCGCCGCGGGGCGCTCGATGGTGGAGCTGCGGGTGACGCTCGACCCGTCACGCGTCCGGTTCGACGTGGAGAACGACGGCGAGGGTCCCGAGATCGACATCGACAAGGCGGGCCGGTCGCTGCCCCCGCCCGACGCCCAGGCCGGGCGCGGCCTGTTCCTGGTGCGCTCGCTGACCGACAACCTCACGGCGTCCACGGCGCCGGGGCGGGGGACGGTCGTGTCCTGCACCCGCCGCCTCGGAGCGGGGCCGGCGCTGTCCACCGGGAATGGCAACGGCGACGGCGTCGACGCCACCCGCCAACCCGTCACAGGCTGACCCGCAATCCCGTTCTGGTCCGTAGATCCGGCGCCCCAGCGCCGGATCTACGGACCAGAACGA
>JAHWLA010000092.1 GCA_019347595.1 Actinomycetota bacterium | reverse complement strand
CTCAGCACGCGGGCGAACGTGCCGTGCTCCCGCACGGCGACGCGGCCCCGGGCGCCCCTCTGCACGACCACGAGCAGCACGACCCGCGCCATCGACGGGCCGTAGTAGACGGCCAAGCCGGCCTTGCCGGCGTCGTCGACCGCCTGGGCGTCGAGGCCGAGCGGCAGGCGCAGGCCGCGAGCGCGCGCCACCAACTCGTCGCGCGACAGGGTGGCGCCGCCGCCGGGGACCGCCAGCGCGGTCTCGACGGCCAGGCGGTTGGCCGCCATTTGGGTGGCGAATGCCTGGCCGATCGCCGCGGCCAGCGACGCCCCCGCCGGATGCGACGGGCTCGGCACGACGCGGAGCCCGGGGACCTCGCCCGCCCGCAGGGCGGCCCCGGCCCCTCGCTCGACCACGAACACGGCGGCTACATCGCCCGCCCGGGCGGCGGCGTACGGCGCGTCCGTCGAGGCGAAGCGGCGGAAGGAGATCGCGCCCCGGGCGCCTTCTTGGCCCAGCACGGCGCCGACGAGCAGGTCGTCGACGAGGCCGCCGTCCTCGTCGACCAAGGCGTAGGTGTCTTCGAAGCTGTGCGAGAGGCGCCCGAGCGCGGTGGTGGCGATCAGGGTGAACACCACCGGGGCCAGCAGGGCGACGGCGACGGCGGGACGGTCGCGCATCTGCCGGCGGAGGTCGTTGAGGAGGACGACGAAGACGGCGCGCATGTCAGTCGCGGACCTGCGTGCCCGTGAGGGCCAGGAACACCGACTCCAGGTCCGGGGGGCGCACTTCCAGGTTGGCGAGGCCGACGCCGCGGTTCTCCGCCACCGCCAGCACGTGGCGCACGACGGCGGCGCCGTCGGCGGCGGCCAGCTCCACCCGCCCGTCGAAGGCGCGGGCGGCGAGGACGCCGGGCAGGCTGCGACAGGCGTCCGCCATGCCCGCCGCCTCGCCAGGTGGGTCGAGATCGAAGCCGACGTTGCCGTGGGCGCCCGCGCCGGCGAGGACCCCGCGCGTCGTGTCCTCGGCCACCACCACGCCGTCGACCAGTACGGCGATGCGGTCGCACAGGCGCTCGACCTCGTGCATGTAGTGGGTCGTGTAGACCACAGCCGTGCCCTCCCGCGCCAGCCCGGCGACCGTCTCCAGGATGGTGTGGCGGCTGTGCGGGTCGACCCCGAGCGTGGGCTCGTCGAGGGCGAGGATCTGCGGGCGGCCGAGCAGGCCCACCGCGATGTTCAGGCGCCGCTGCATGCCGCCGGAGTAGCGGATGACGAAGTCACGCGCCCGGTCGGCGAGGCCGACGACCTCCAAGGCGGCCTCGACCTCGCGCGTCAGCGCCGCCCCCCGCAGCCCACGAAGGCGGCCGAAGAAGCGCAGGTTCTCTCGGCCGGTGAGGTCGGGGTAGAGCGCCGTCTCCTGCGGCACGTAGCCGATCGACGCCTTGAGGTCGCGGCGGGTGCGGTCGAAGGTCTCGCCCAAGAGCTCGATCTCGCCCGCGTCCGGCGCCACGAGCCCGCACAGCATGGAGACGAGCGTGGTCTTGCCTGCCCCGTTGGGGCCGACGAGCCCGAACCGCTCGCCGCGGCGGATGGCGAGGTCGACGCCCGCCACGGCGACGCGGTCGCCGTACGCCTTCCGAAGGCCCCGGCAGGCGACGATCACCGGCGCCGCGGGCGCCGACGCGTCGCGCTCGACGGCGCGCAGCACGCTGGCGTCGGCGGTCACGACGCGGCCCGACCGAGGACCACACCGGCGTACGTGCCGCCGATGGCCGCGGCGTTGACGAGCGCGTAGGCCACGTCGGCGCGGGCGCCGGGCTCGGTCACGTGCTCGAGGACGACGTCGCTGTGGGGGCGTTTCAGGTTGGCCGTCGGGGTCAACATCCCGCGGTGGAGCGCCAGGATGGCGGCGAGTGACCCGACGAGGCCCGCGGCCCCCAGCGTGTCGCCTGCCAACGACTTCGGGGCGCCCACGGGCACCTGGCTGCCGACGACCTTTGCCAGTGCGTGGGCTTCCGCCTGGTCGACGACGGGGATGCCGCCCGCGGCGGCGGCCACGTAGCCGAGCTGCTCGGGGCCGATCCCGCTGCGCTCGACGGCGAGCCGCATGGCCTCGCCCCACTCGGCGCCGCCGCCGTCGCCCGCCCGGAACGAGAAGCGGTTGCTGGTGGTGCCGTGCCCGAGGACGCGGCAGTACGTACGGGCCCCGCGAGCGGCGGCGTGGCCGGCCGACTCCAGCACGAAGGTCACCGACGACCCGGAGATGCCGGTACCATCGGCCCGCTCGTCGAACGGGCGCACCTTCTCCTCGGTCAGCAGGTCGAGGGCCGCCGCCGCCGTGAACATCGTCTCGTACAGGGTGTCGCCGGCCATCACGAGCGCCACGTCGATGTCGCCTTGGCGGATGAGATCGGCTGCGTACGTCAGCGCCAGCACGGCCGAGGCGCCCCCGGTGGTGAACGTGCAGGTGGGGCCGCGCAGCCCCAGCGCCGTGCACACGTGACCGGCCGCCGAGTTGAGGACGGCGTTGGGGAACAGGATCGGGTTGGCCTGGGCGGCGCCCGCCCGGGCCCCGCGGTCGAACAACTCGGTGTGCTCGATGCTCCCCGCGTTGGTGCCGAAGTACAGCGCCACGTTCTCCATCTCGGCGGGGGAGAGGTCGATCTCCGCGTCCCTCCACGCCAGCCGGCTGGCGGCCAGCGAGATGCGGCCGAGCACGTCGAGCTTGCGCCACACGCCGGCCGGGGCGAACCCCTTGGGGCGCAGGTCGGGCGTAGGGCCGCCGAGGTAACGCTCGAGCCCGGTTCCCCGGAACGCCGGGATGGTTGTCAAGCCACACTCGCCCGCCTCCATCGCCGACCACCACTCCTCGGCGCCGACGCCCAGAGCGCCGACCGCGCCGATGCCGGTGACGACCACGTCCTCATCGGGGCGGGCGGGGGTGAAGACGGGCGCCACCTTGCCGGGCTTGCCCACGACGACCGACGCATTGCTGCCGCCGAACGCGTAGCTGTTGCTCACGACGACATCGACTGGGTGGGGCCGGGCGCGGTTGGGCACGAAGTCGAGGTCGGACTCGACGGTCTCGTCGAAGTTCACCGTCGGCGGCAGCACGTCGTGGCGGGCGGCCAGCACCGACACCAGGGTCTCGATGGCGCCCGCGGCGCCGAGGGTGTGGCCGACCTGCGACTTGGTGCTGCTGCACGGGACCTCCGGCGCCCGCTCGCCGAAGACGGTGCGCATCGCCTTGCGCTCCATGGCGTCGTTGGCCGGGGTGGCGGTGCCGTGGCCGTTCACGTAGCTCACCTGGTCGGGGGAGATGCCGCCTTGGGCCAGCGCCCGCCGCATGGCCAGTGACGCGCCGCGGCCGGAGGGGTCGGGGGCCGAGGGGTGGTAGGCGTCGGCGGACGTGCCGAAACCGAGGAGCTCCCCCAGGATCGTGGCCCCGCGTTCGACGGCGCGGTCCCACGGCTCCAGCATCACGATGGCGGCGCCCTCGCCCAGGGAGAGGCCGTCGGAGCGGCTGTACGGCGCGCACGCCCCCGCCGAGAGGGAGCCCATGATCCCGAACCCGGCCAGGGAGAAGAACGTCAGCGCGTCGGTGCCGCCCGCCAGCATGACGTCGACCTCGTCGTTCCAGAGCTTCGTCTGCGCGAACCCGATGGCGTTGGCGCCGGCCGAGCACGCCGTCGAGACCATGGCGCGGGGCCCTCGGACGCCGAGGTGGTTGGCCAATGCGTCGCACGCGTAGTGCACGGAGTCGACGATGTGCGGGTTGACGCCCTGCACCTCGCCCAGCGAACCCTGGCAGGTGCCCATCGACACGCCGACCCGGAAGGGGTCGAGCGAGTCGAGGTCGAGGCCCGCCTGCCCCATCGCCTCGCGGGCGGCCGCCACGGCGAACCAGCCCGAGCGCACGACCTCGGCCGCCTCGTCGGCATCGAGGTAGCGGCTCACGTCGAAGTCGCGCACCTCGCCCGCGACCCGCACGCCCATCCACAGGGTGTCGAGCTGTTGGATGTCGCGGATGCCGCACTCGGCTGCGGCCACGCCCTGCCACATGTGCTCGGTGTCGTTGCCGATGGCGCAGACCACGCCCATGCCGGTGATGGCCGTGCGGCGCTTGTCGAGTCTCACGTCTCCCCCTTCGTTGCGATGCTCGGTCGGGCTGTCGATCAGAGGATCGGCACGCTCCAGCTGAACGGGATCAGGAACGGCGCGGCCACGGTGCGGATCGGCGCGCGGGCGCCGTCGGGCGCCTGCACTTCGAGCTCGAGGCCGAAGGTCGTCCACTCCGCCTTCGTCCGGGCCAAGCCGATGCGCGCATGCAGCGTGGGACTGTGCACCGTGTGGGCGACGGTGCCGATTTCCAACTCGCCTCCTGCGATCACGGTGCTGCCCGTGGCGATGTCGAGGTCGGCGGGGGCAGTGAAGCCGACGGTGAGGTAGTCGGGCTCGCTCTCGGCCTGCTCGCCCAGCGCCTCACGCCCGATGTAGTCCTCCTTGTCCAGCTCCACCATCCAGTTGAGGCCGCAGCGAACGACGTTGTCCTCAGGGCCGACCTCGCGGTGCAGCATCGGCTGGCGCATCTCGAGCATCGCCGTCTCCAGCGCGGCGTAGCCTGCCGGCGGCGTTTCCTCGAGCATGAGGTGCCAGGCCTTCGACGCGGCGGCGACGGGCAGGTACAGCTTGTAGCCGTACTCGCCGGTGAAGCCGGTGCGGCTGACCCGCACCTCCTCGCCTTCCCACTCGATGGTGGCGACGCCCTGGTAGGGGAGGCCGGTCAGCTGCGGCTCGTACAGCCGGCCGAGGACCTCCCACGCGAAGGGGCCCTCGATGCCGACGACGGCCAGCTCTTCGGAGAGGTCGGTGACCTCCACCTCGTCGGGCGCCGCCGCCCGCAAGCGCTCGAGCGTGGCCGCGCCGTGGCCGACCGAGGTCTCCAGGATGTAGCCGCCCTGCACCTTGTAGACGACGACGACGTCGAAGGGCCGCCCCTCCTCGTCAAGCATCAGCGACGTGAGCGACTTCTCCGGGAACAGGTACGTGATGTCGCGTGCGACCTGCTCCTGGAGGAAGTCGAGCGCGCCGCGGCCGGAGATCTTGATCCGGCCGAGGTGCGAGAAGTCGAACAGGGCGCGCCGCTGGCGGAGCGCTGTGTATTCCTCCTCGACGGAGGAGAACACCCACGGGACTTCGGCGCTCGCGACGATCTCGGTCGTCACGGAGTCTGGATAGGCCCCTGCGAGGGGCGAGATGTACACCACCGCTGCTCTCCCTTTCTTGTTGTCGAGATCCGTCAGAGCTCGGCTTCGATGTGCTCCGCGAGGCGGGCCACGGACCCGAACACGTCGAGCTGGTCGTCGGTCACCGAAACGGCGAAGTCGTACTCGAGGCCGACGACGAGCTCGAGGGCGTCGACACTGTCGAGCTCCAGGCCGCGGCCGAACAGGGGCTGGTCGTCGGTGATCCACTGCGGCTCGACCGGCACGTCGAGCCGGTCGACCACCAACTGCTTTACCTGGGCGCACATCTCCTTGCGCCTGTCGACCTGCTCACGCAGTTCCTCCAAGGTGGGCATCGCCCGTACCTCCTTCTTGTTCGATGGGTCGCTTGCTCTGCACGGCTGTACTCGGCGGACGGTCAGCCCATGAGGAGGCCGCCGTCCACGACGAAGGTCTCGCCGGTGATGTAGGACGCCCGGTCGCAGGCGAGGAAGCTCACCGCCGAGGCCACCTCCTCCGGCCTGCCCACCCGCTTCATGGGGATGAGCTGTTGGAAGAGGGCCAGCGTGTGGCCGGGCATGGCCTTCACCATGTCGGTGTCGACGAAGCCGGGCGCGACCACGTTGGCCCGCACCTTGTGCATGGCCCCCTCGCGGGCCAGCGCCCTCGTGAACGCGATCAGCGCGCCCTTCGACGCCGAGTAGTTGGCCTGCCCCTCGCCGCCAAGGATGCCCGAGACCGACGACACGTTGACGATGGCGCCGCCGCGCTCGCGAGCCATCATCTTCAGCGCCTCGCGGCTGGCCACGAACGCGCCGGTCATGTTCGTGCGCATGACGTCCTCGAACTTGCGGACGCTCATCATCATGATGAAGCCGTCCTCGGTGACGCCCGCGTTGTTCACGAGCACGTCGAGGCGGCCCATCTCCTTGCGCACGTCGCGGAATAGGAAGCGGATCTGCTTCTCGTCGCCGACGTCGACCTGCTTGGCCAGGGCCCGGCCGCCCGAGCCCTCGATCTCCTCGACGACCTCGTTGGCCTTGTCGGCCTGCTCGCGGTAGGTCAGCACGACCGCCGCGCCTTCGCGTGCGAGGTCGAGGGCAACGGCCCGGCCGATGCCGCGCGAGCCGCCGGTGACCACGGCCACCGTCTCCTTCTCAAAGAGCATGCGTCGTCCTCCGCCTTGTCTCCCCCAGGAACCGTTCGAGCGCGCCGGCGTCCCCCAGCGAGACGCCCCGCATGTCGCCGTCCGTGTTGCGCACGATGCTCGTGAGCGCCTTCGACTCGCCGATCTCCACCGCCGTCCGCACGCCGAGCGCCACCAGCGCGTCCATGCACGAGGCCCACTCGACCGGCGAGGCCACCTGGTCGGCGACCGCCCGGCGGATGTCGTCGACGTCGACGGCGACCCGCCCGGTGGTGTTGAGCGCCACTGGGCAGTCGGGCGCCTGCAGCGGCAGCGTGCGCACGTGGTCGGTCCATCGGTCGGACACCTCGGCCATGAGCGGCGAATGGAAGGCGTGGCTGACCTGCAGTGGTTGCACGCGCAGGGCGCCCGCGGCCTTCGCCAGGTCGACCACGGCGGCCACCGTGTCGAGCTCGCCGGAGACGACGACGAAGCGGGGGCCGTTGTGCAGGGCGACGACCACCGTCCCGAGCTTCGACGCCTGTTCGCACAGCTCGACGACCACGGCCCGGTCGAGCCCGATGACGGCGGCCATCGTGCCCCGTCCCGTGGTGCTCGCCATGAGCTCGGCCCGCACGTGCACGGCGGCCAGCGCTTCGTCGAAGTCGAGCACGCCTGCGGCATGGAGGGCGGCGAACTCGCCCACGCTGTGCCCGCCCACTCCGTCGGGTCGCACGCCGTTCTCACGCAGCACGGCGAGCACGGCGGCGCTGCACGTGAAGATGGCGGGCTGGGCGTGCTGCGTGGCCGTCAGCCGCGGCAGCGGGCCGCGGAAGCAGATGTCGGCGATGTCGTAGCCGAGCACGTGGCGCGCGCGCTCGAACACCTCGCGCGCCTCGGCGTACAGGTGATGGAGTCGTTGGCCCATGCCGACGCGCTGGGTGCCCTGCCCGGGGAAGAGGAATGCCAGCATCACACCCCTGCCATGGCGACGACGTGAGTATCCGTGGCGACGGCCGCCCACCAACTGCGATCGGCACGTTCTGCCGGCAGCCGGTGGGCACACTCGCCTCGCACGGTCCAGGTGCCGTGGCCGATGAAGCGGCCTGCCGGGACCGCGTCGGCCAGGGCGCCGACGGCCTCGGCACTGGCGGGGGAGATGGCGGCGTCGCGCGCGTCGAGCACTTCGATGTCGGGCCACCGGAAGTCACGGCCGCGGCCGCCGAGCGCCTTGACCACGGACTCCTTGACGGCGACATGGGTGGCCACCGAGCGGGCCCGGGCGGGAGCCGAGGCGCAGCCGTCGCGCTCGCGCGACGAGAGGACCGCCTGCTCGAACGTTTTCCCCCAGCGACCCAGCGCATCGTCGATGCGGTGGATCGTTACCGCATCGATCCCAACCATCTCTCCCCCCTCGGAGATGCAGTCGGGGACTCTAACAAGCCGCGCCCGACGGCGCCACAGGCACTTCGCGTCGGTGCGGCGACCAAGCGGTGCGGAAGCCCAGTGGCACGGGGTCGGGGAGGATCACCTCGGCGACGGGGCCGTCGCCGAGGGCGGTGCCGTCGTACACGCGCACGGTCGTTCGCGCCCGGGCCGTGTCGAGCACTGGGTAGAGCACCCACGGCAGGCCGCCTGCTCGCGGGACCACGGCGGGCGGGCCGGCCACTTCGTCGGGGTGCGGCGCCGCCCATGTGACCTTGCCGGTACCGACGTCGACGGCGACCGCGAGGCCTACGAAGCCAGCCTTGGGGTTGAGCGTCACCCCGAACACGCGGGCGCTCGGGCCCTCGGCCCCGGGTGCCACTGCAGGCGCTTCCAAGGGCGGCAGCTTCGCCTGCTCCACGGTGCCGTCGGGGCGGATGCGGAACCGTTCGAGTGTGCCGTACGCCGTCGTGCGCAGCTCGCCTCGCATCAGCTCGAAGGCGGCGTCGAGGATGCGGGGGTCGCGGTACGACACCGCGTCGACGACGACGTTGTCGCCGTCGTCGAACGCTTGGGCCACGGCGGTGACGAACCGGGCGCCGGCGGTCGTGCGGCGTACCGCGCCCGTGGTGCGGTCGACGACGAGCACGTGTACGCCTCGCTCGGGGCGCCATTCCCAACACTCGGCCACGGCCGCCTTTCCGGTGACCAACGGCCATGGCATGCGGGGCAGGCCCAGCGGCGGCAGCAGCACCACGGCGCGCGTGGGCGTGAGGGCGAACACGCCGACGCCGACCCGGCGGCCGAGCCGAGCGCGAGCCGCGCAGTGGCCGACACCTCGTCCGTCGATGCGCCAGACGACTACGCGGCCGGACCGCCAACGGGTGGCGCCGAAGCCCCACAGTTCGCCCGTGGCGGCGTCGAGCTTGGGCGAGGAGGTGAACGAGTCCCATGTGTTGCGGAGCACGCCCCCGAAGTCCTCCTCGCCGACCGTCTCGAGCGTGGCGGGATCGAGCGCGTACGGGCGGCTGCCGTCCCACAGCGCGAGGACGCGATCGGCGTGCACCACGACGCCGCGATTGGCCGGGCTACGGGGCGCCATGAACCAGAAACGGCGCAGCAACCCGCCCGGGGGAGGCGACCCCAAGGTGGCGAAGAGCCGCCGACCGGCCAGGTCCTCTGCTGCCTTCTTGCGCGTGGTCACATACCGGCGCCGGTACGTCGCACCTCGTTCGTCGAAGGCGACCATGTGGGCCAGCCCGTCGCCATCCAACCAGTTGCGGTCGGGGTCGCCTGAGACGTGGTGGCGACCAGGCCCGAGCAGGTGGAGCGCACCGCGCAGCTCTATCGGCAGCGTGCCGTCGATCTCGAGCGGCACCGGGTCGATGATCTCGACGTCTTCGGAGCGCAGCCCGACGCGCCAGCCGTCCACCACCGCTCCCCCCATGGGGCGGATCGTAGCGGCCAGCCGGCGTTGATGCACCGTGGCTATAGTGGCTCCGGTTCAATCGTCTTGGGGGGAGTGCATGTCGATGACAGACAGCCAGTGGGTCGACCCGGTGTTGCAGGTTGCCGATGCCATGTCTCGGGTGCCCGACGAAGCGATGGAGGGCTTCGTCACGTGGGTCGGGGTCGACGCCGTGCTCGACGGAGTCTTTGCCGAGATTTGCCGGCGTTTCGAGGCCGAGAAGGCCGGGAGCAACACCGCCGTCGTGCAGTGGGAGATCGCCACAGCCGACGGGCCGGTCATCTTCCAGCTGCACATCTCCGACGGCACCTGTCGCGCTGTTCGCGGGGCGGACGAGCTGCCACAGCTGACGATCGGGCTGCACCTCACCGACTTCCTGCGATCGCTGGTCGGCCAGCTCGACACGACCGAGG